>NZ_JBDLLU010000003.1 GCF_039749495.1 Dehalogenimonas sp. THU2
ACCCACTTGCATAAGCAATAATTGCTTTTCATGTCTAAAAAAGGCCCCCTTAAACGGGGGCCTTTTTTTGGTCCGCTACCCACTGGTCTTGACACAATGACATTGCCGGGTATAATAATCTGGAGTTGTAGTCGTGTTTTGGGAGCAAAACCCAGGGATATGTCGATATGAAAAAGATTGAAGAAACAAGGCAACGAGGTTTTACTTTATTAGAACTATTAGTGGTTTTTGCCATATTAGGTGTAATAGTTGCTGTGGCTATTCCTAATGTCCTTGGTTATATGGCTGAATCCAATCGTACCGCCGCCCTTGAAGAAGAGCATAACGTATTAGTCGCGGTTGGCGCTGCGATGAAAGAGGGCAACGGCACAATCGTCGGTGATTATGCTTCAAGCGGGAAGATACCGGCTAGTTCAAGCGCTCCTATCAATGACCCTGCCAGATATCTGGTCAACAGTTCAGAGTTTGAGTGGATAATTACAACGGGTGGCGTATTGACACCGGGCACCGGCAATCCGCTTAACGATTAACCATTACTATCATTTCCGTGGTCAATTGACATGGGTTGCGGCGTGTTGAGTTTATCCGGAGAAAATAAGTAGCGTATAAACACGTACAGCAAAACCCCGGCTGCCAATTTCCATGCATAAGGGATCGGTGCCAGGTAAACGAAAAAGCCGGTATGAACTATCAAAAACACGGTAACCGACCATTTTAACAGCCTCTTCAGAACGCTGGAGTTAAAAGCCGGATAGTTTTTGGTCAGGTCCCACAGAGATATCGCCACCGCCAGGCACAGAGCGCCTATCACCGGGTAGAGGTAAAAAACATAGCTTGTCCGGTCGGTGATCAGGCTTATCGGTATCCAGATCAGATAGGTGCCGGTAAACCACGCCAGGCAGAATATCGCGGCGTTGCTTCCCCTCCTGGCTTTTACTGCCATGTACGCCATAGAAGGTATGGCCACCAGCCAGATATTCGGGCTGAGCATCGCCAGATAGTGCGGGTCAGGCCAGTAAGTGATTATTTTCAGGTTCAGCAGCCACTCCCACGGCCTGCTCAGTAGTGTCGAGTCAATTTCAGCAAAGGTCGAGTAGCTGTTGAGTCGCAGCATCGTTATCGTCTCTTCTAACGGGTCGATGAATTTCCCCCAGATGATCCAGTCCAGCGCCGGCAGCATCACCATGTAGAACACCGGTATAAGGGCAATGGACAGACCGAACCTGAACCAGTTTTTTCTATTGGTCAGAAGCCAGTGCAGGCCGATCACCGGAATCGCCAGGACACCGGTGAACTTGGCAAGCATCGAAAGCGCGATCAATCCCCCGCTGACCATATATCTGCCTTTCAAGTACAACAGGAACGCCGCCAGGGCAAATGTGACGCTGAAAACGTCCAGCATCCCGATGCTGGATTGAACAAAGCTGAAATTCTCAAATGCCAGTAGGAAAGCGGCTATGAGGGCGAGCTGATCCGGCAGTTTCAATTCCTTGCAGATCAGGTAGATGAGGACTATGCCGGCAAGGCCGAACATGACCGGAAAGATGCGCCAGCCGAACGGATCATCCCCAAAGACCGTAATGCCTCCGGCAATTATCAATCGGCCCAATGGCGGGTGCTGTGGGATGAAGCTGCCGGTTCCCTCAGCTATAAACCTGGCGTCTTCAACATACCAGTGCTCATCGAAAACAAGATCCGGCGGGTTGCTTATGGTGGTCAGGTGAAGAAAAAAGGTCAAAGTGACCAACACGCTCAGCCAGAAATAGGGCCAGCGCCGGGCTTTGTCCAGGTAACACTTGAAATTACTAAGGTACTCTACCATTGTTTCCATGTCGGGGGTATTATGTTAAAGTTACCCCTATATCTGTCAAGGTGCGTTGCTCAAAGAGCGGATGATAGAAGCCTTTGTGTATGGCGGTTGGTAGAGCTAAAGTCCATCCAAAATTAGAAAAATCCAAGCTGAAGTACGTAATGACCCCATCATACATTTTGAGATTTCAGAGGTGGCGTGAAAAATAGTATATTCAGCTCCATCGAGAAACACCCCACGACGTTTGCTTTACTAATAGCGGGATCAATTGCGGCTTTAGTTTTTGGACCGCATCTTTTTGACCAGCTTGTGCCGATTGAAGGGGATGTTCGTGCGCATATTTTCAAGATTGCTCAGTATAATGAAGCGCTAACAAATGGTTCTTGGCCTGGTTGGACCCAATACTGGTACCAGGGGTTACCTTTGGGGCAGTATTATCCCCCAGGCTTTTATTTTTTAGGTGCGTTGATCGAAATTATCGTTGGGAGTTCGGTCGTAGCGTATAAATTACTGTTGTTTATAAGTCTGGTGACAAACGGTTTAGCATCCTATGTATTTGCGAAAAAAATATTAAAGTTTGATCAATTCACGAGTCTGATATGCATGGTCGCTTACCAGACATCCACCGCTCTCTTGATTAATTATTTGTATGGTGAAGGACCAAATCTACTCGGGTGGAGTCTGTGCCTATGGTTTATGATAATTATTTTCAACAAACTACTCGCCAACAGATTGACGTTTACAGATTCGCTTATACCTGGTTTAATGCTCGGCCTGACGATCCTTATTCACCCATTCCCGGTGGTTTTTGCGGCGCTGGCGGTGGGTGTTTATATGATCGTCAGTATATTTGGCGGCAAGATAAGACTGGCTGATTTCCCGCGTTTACTACGGTACCTGATTTATATCATGGCGATTTCCCTTTTAGTTGGCGCGCATTACTGGATACCAGCTGTCCTGACCTTTCATTTTGCAAGTCCGATATATGTTTACACAGTAGGTTTTTGGCCTGCCGGGGTCCCCTTCTTAGTATGGTTGATTTTGCTTGCGTTGGTATCTGGAGTCATATTCCGGAAGAGGCTGGCTGATGCGTTTTGGGTAAATGTATTAATCGGATTACTCTTGGTAAGTTTGGTTCTTGGTTTTGGTGGAACCCGTTTTATACCTGGAGATTTTGGGACTTTCCTCCATGAGTTTCGGTTTGCCACAATGATGGCGCCTCTGTTCTCAGTCTATCTTATCGGATTCGCTCTTAATCAACGTGAAACCGCCTATGGCCTCCATTTTACTAGATCAGACGGGTGGCTTTCACTTTTAGTCATTTTGCCGGTTTATGTGGTCGGTGGCCTGATAATTTTTTCCGCTTATTACCAAGAAGAAAATTTCTGGAAAGCTATTCTTAACACTTATTTGAGTTTAGTTATTATCATAGCGCCAACCTTCATCGTCATTCATTCGATTCTATCTTCCACCATTAAAAACACTGATTCTCCATTTCGAATGGATTTGAGGCTTGTCTTGGCCTTTTCTTTAATTTTGATCACAACTGTTTTGCCTGCCGCCAGCACATGGGAATCATCCGGCTTAACCCGAATATTTCAATATGTTGAAAATTACAGACAGAGCCAATATGAAGAAATCCTTGACCAAATAGATGAGGGACGATTAATAGTACCCCCTTATGCCGGATTTTTGGGAGAGGGTGATTCCTTTGTCACTTTTGGATGGCAGCAGGGCGTGGAAACAGTGAACGGACCGTACAATCAAGGAGACCCGAAATTTTTTTCACTGACAGTTCATTTGGAATGGGAAGAAAGATGGTTGAGTTTTCCGTATTCTTTGGAAAATTTAATGCAGGAAAGTGGTGCTAAATATCTGTTCGTGAGAGATTCTCATTCCTTGCTCAGCTTTGGTACCGCTGAAGTAATTGATCCCATACTTGATGATTCATATGGTATTTTATATGAGATTAATGAGAGCGTCGCAAGAGCTGTTCACGTTACGCCCATTCTGTTGGATGTAAATGATCCTCAAATGGTTACGGAGATCTTCAACATCATGCTTCCGGATGGGTACAGATATGTTTTCGTCGATAAGGCCGTAGTCAGTGACGATCTGCTGGAAGAGTTTGAATACGTTTTCGTGGATGATATAGACGAATTAGAGCAATATAGCAATCACACTAGAGTATTTCTAAATGATATTCCATATGAACAAGAATCATCTGTAACTGACTCAAATAATAATATGGTAATCAGTTTGCCGTTCACTCATATATATGAAACAAATTTTTACCTTGGTGATCAAGGTTATAGTAAAGGGTGGAATGATTTTGATTTTGATACGCCTTATTCCCAATTAGTAAGAATCTTTGATTATTTGGATGATATCGCCCTTGATGTAGAGAGTATACTTGATAGGTTAGAATATAGTCCCGCGCAATATCAATATTCGAACAATCAAATAGAAGTTCAATCAAATCCGGGTTTCACCCTTATTAAAGATTCCTATTTTCCGTATTGGCAAGGAGATAACCTTGTTAGCACCACCCAAGGGCTTATGCTGGTCAAATCTGATACCGGAAAAATCGAATTGACATATGACAAACCGTTGATAAACGGCATTGCAGGACTTATCACGGTGATATCCTTATTTGGGTTATCAATTGGACAAATTGTGGTGTCGTTACGTAGAAGGGCAGATCGTGTCAAACAAGCTTTATCGAAACCTTAAGTTGCAGTACTATCCGACGGTTCCTTCGGATTTGTTGCATTTGTGAAGAATATCGAGTTGGCTTATTGACATAGCTTTGAAACGGCATGTGTTAGAAACAAAAATACAATGAACTTAGAGAATGTGACCACAGGCCGGAGCAATAACCTTGATTCAATCAGGCTTGTGGCAGCCTTCTTCGTCGTTCGGACATTCATTTCCGTCTGGCAGTCCTGTATTCCCGTTCTATCCGGCAATGGGATTTTTGGGCGTTGTAATATTTTTTTTCATTAGCGGTTTTCTCATTACTCAAAGTTATGAACGATCAAATGATCCTCTCAGATTCTTGTGGGCGAGGATTTTAAGAATTGATCCTGCCCTTATAATGGTTGTTGTTGTCACCGTGTTTATTATCGGTCCGTTTGTGACAACATTATCTGTTTCAGAATATTTTTCCTCTGACGCTACATATAAATATTTGCTCAATGGATCTCTTATAGATTTTGTGAGGCATTTACCTGGAGTGTTTGAAGGGAATGATGTGAACATCCCTTTGTGGACACTGCAATACGAGTTTCTCTTTTATTTAGTGGTCTTGTGTGTCGGCATGCTAAATATGATCAAACACAAAAAGGCGGTTTTGGGAACCTTCCTCGTTTTTGTTGTTTTATCTTTTCTTAATATATTCCAGGATTTTGATAATTTGGATTCGTTTAGTTACGCAAGACTAATTTTTCTGTTTTTGTATTTCAGTGCTGGCATGACTGCTTACCTGTACCGGTCACATATAAACCTGTCAATTCCAATATTCGGATGTGCCGTCATTCTCTTGGTTGGTGCCTCTTTTATTGGCGGACTTCCGGATTATATTTGGGTATTTCCGATGGGGTATTGAGTTCTGTTCCTGGGTTACTACCCTGGCATCAAGATACCGTTGGCAAAATATGGGGATTTTTCTTATGGTGTTTATCTGTGGCATTGGCTTATTATTAGTCTGATATGGCATGCATACACTGAGATTAATCCATGGCTAGTATTGGTCGGCGCTGGGAGTTTTGCGTACTTGATGGCGGTTATCTCTTGGTTTGTTATTGAAAAACGCGCTTTAAGCTTAAAAAGCAAGGAGTTCAATATTCCAAGAATCGCATTTATTCGTTCGGATAAGTGATTATCTTGCCCGGTTATTGATTTATCTCCCGTTGCCGTTTTAAGTAGTTCAGTATCTCCTGCGCCACGCTGGCATGCCATTCTTCTTCCTTGGCTATTTCACGGAACTTGTCCTTGAAGCCTTCCGGTACCAGCCTGGTGGCCGCGGCGTGCATTTCGTGGCCCTCTTGTTTTTTGCATACTCCGGTCGTGCCTGATGCTTAGCATTTGGTGGCACCTCCGCAGGCGGCGGGGGATTGCTACGGATACGGGGGGATATGGCAGCCGGGCGTGGCAAAGTGTTACCATTGGGAGGTGAAAGACACCTCCTCTAACCAAACTTGCCTCCGCTGGCCGGTGGCGGCGGTGTTCATGGCGGTTCATATCTTCATTTTCACCGTCGGGTTTTCCATGGGCTTCTACGAAGATTACTCCTTCAACGCCTTCGGCATCCATTACATCTACGCCGATAACATTCTGAACGGGCAGTTGCCTTACCTGGATTTTCCTGTTGAATATCCGCCGCTGGGGCTGGTGTTCATGGTCATACCCCGGCTGTTTGCGGAGACGCTCTCCGGTTACACCGGTTGGTTCATTGCGGAGATGCTGCTGTTTGACCTGGCGGCGCTTTTGGTGCTGGGGGTTTTCTCCGCCCGGCTTAAGATCCCGCCTTGGAAGACGCTGGCGGTCTTCACCCTGCTGCTGTTAGCGGTGGGACCGATCATCACCGTGCGTTACGACATGGTGGCGGCGTTATTGTCGCTCGGGGCGGTTTACGCCTTCGCCCGGGGCCGCTACACGCTGGCCTGGGTGGCGCTGGGGCTGGGGGTGATGACCAAGCTCTACCCGGTGATTCTGGTACCGCTGTTTTTGATCTGGCATTTCCACGGCGGGCAGTACCGGCGGATGTTCAAAGGCGGCGCGGTGTTTGCCGCGACTGTTTTGGCGTCGGCCGCGGTGCCGCTGTTGATCGACCCCGGCGGGTTTATCGATTCTTTCGCCTATCACGCCGCGCGACCGCTCCAGCTTGAGAGCCTGTATGCCTCGATTCTGCTGATGGCGGAATCGCAGGGATGGGTGACGGCAGCGCAGGAACTCAGCTTCGGCTCGATCAATCTGATTTCCCCGGAGGCGGATTTTTTCGCCTCCGCGTCGATGTGGTTTATGGCGGCCGGTCTGGGGGTGATCTACCTGGCCTGGGAACGTTTAGCCATGAAAGAGGCCTTGAACCGGGAACTGGCGCCGGGCTACGCGCTGGCGGCTTTTTCAGCGGCGGCGGTGACCGTGTTTTTAGTGTTCAACAAGGTGCTGTCGCCGCAGTTCATCATCTGGCTGTACCCGATGATTCCCCTGATGTGGCGTAACGGCCCGCTGCCGGTGGCCATGTTCGCGGCGGTGGGTTTCATGACCGCCTATATCTATCCGCTGCACTACGATGACCTCCAGCTCGGTGATGGCGCCGCCCGGTGGGTACTCCTGGGCCGGAACGTGTTGCTATTGGTGATGGCACCGCTCTTGTTGAGATGTGTGTGGCGGGGTGGGAAATGCGTGGATTTTACGAAGACCGGGGGGTGAGGGGATCGTAGGGGCGAAACACCGTATCGCCCATGGGAAGGTGGGGGTGGCTCAGCTTACGGGTGCGGTGTTATAGCGACAATCGTGATGCAGTCTTTAGCCGGACCGTAGAACCAGAATACGCGGTATGCCGCCGCCGTCCGCTGTTCCGCATAGGCTTCGAAGACTTTCTCGCCGCCGGGACCTCTAAGACTGGAGAATTCATGTGTTTGCAGGCTGTTGTGCCGGGGGTCGCCTGCCAGAAGCTGGAGTGTTTTCCTGACAGCTTTATAACGTTTCAGGAGGGAAGGGCTGGACTTCAGCGTCTGGTAGGTATCATGGGCTTCCGGCGTCCAGTACAGATCAAACAATGGTCCGGCCTTACAGCGTGCTGGTATCGATTTTGGTGAGTTTACCGGCAGCCGCGTCTGCCAGACCGCGGCGTACCGCGGCGATGGCCTCAGGATTGGCGTACAGCCAGGCTTCCGAGGCCGGAACGGTGACCTGAGGGTCGAGGACTATCTGTCCCAGCCGGTTGGTATAGACATGATAGGTGACATCCGGCAGCACATCCACCTTTTTCAAAACGACACGGTGTTTGGCGTCGGGCTTGACACCGGCGGCTACCCGTTTGAAATCCGGATCCCTGATAATTTTAGTGGTCATGGAGATATTGTAACACGGGTGGGAAACAGTAACAAGTGGGAAGCGCCCACTGGGGCGAATAATACCAATACTACCAATATTACCAAATCAAAATACTACCAATAGGGTACGAGTTACTAGGTGATAGTTACTAGTGGTGGGTTTGGAATCTTTGGTATTTGGTCATTGGAATTTGTTTAGGATTTGGTGCTTGAGATTTGGAATTTGGGCAGTGGGGGGGATGAGGGGTAAATTACGTACTCAAAATCCGAAAAATTACGTATAAATGTCCATTGGCAACCGGTGGTAGAACGGTATAATGAAGATTGTATACCGATGTACGATACGGCGATGATGGACAAATTTGGTTTGAAGGAAATCTACAAAGCGCGGGAGCGGGGTTTTACCCTGCTGGAGCTGCTGTTATTGTTTGCCCTGTTCGCTTTTTTGGCGGGGGCGGGCATCACCGCCACCGTCAACGGCATCGGCAAAGGGGACAGGGAAGCCAGGGTTACTGAGTTGAACGTCGTCATGGCGGCGGTGAGAGAAGCACGGGGGGATGACGCCGGTATCTTGCGGGCGGTGGTGGAATACGAAGACAGGGTCATTATCGCCAACGGTTCCATGCCGGTCAACGACCCGGCCCGCTATCTGTCTGAAACCACCAGGTACAAGTACACCATAATGTCGGACGGCACGGTCGAGCAGGGAAGCAAGGGGTAGGAAAATTAGTCGTCTATGATCTCGTTCAACCCATCGACAAGCTGATCCATCTGCTCGGGGGAAATCCATCGAGCCAGATCTTCAGCGATACCTTCTTCCGCCATCGCCTGCTCTTCCGCGACATCTGCCTTGGCGCACTCCAGCGCTAAACGCGAACGTTGCATTTGTTCCGTTGTTCCTCGATCTTCCGCCTCTGGTGTTACTGTAAATCATATCGGGAAGGGGTGTCAACGGAGCGGGGATTATTGAACGGTTTGTCAATGTATTAAGAAACGTGCTAAACTAAAGTACTATATCCTAATCAACGAGGTACGTGTAATGCCCGTTTTCTTCAAGCGCTTGAACTCCGGTCAGAAGGGTTTTACTCTCATCGAACTCCTGGTCGTCGTGGCTATTTTGGGCACCGTTTCCGCCGTAGCCATGCCCAATGTGTTGGGGTTCATCGGTGAGGGTAAGGTCGAGGCTGCCATGGCGGAGCGGCATAATCTCCAGATCGCCATCACCGCTTATTATTTTAACGAGCGTGAAATGCCGGATGACATAACTGAGGTCAGTGCCTATCTCATCAATACCCCGCAGTTCGCCTGGACCATCGAGGATGGCGCCATCGCCCCGGGCACCGGCAATCCGCTCGCCGGCGCCTGATATTCCGGTAATCTAAAAGCTTGAATTAAAAAACCCCCGCCAGGGGGTTTTTTTGTTGTCACCAGAACGACGGCTTACAGGTCAGTGGGATATCATGAAGGCCAGTGAGGCGAAGGTGATCACCAGGAAGGCAAAGCCGACGATGTTGAACTCCATGTAGAAGGCGGCGAACCCAGCCACCAGGGTGAAGGCGGGGGCGACGTTTCGGATTCGTTTAATTCGCATCGGGCGATTATAAGCCATGATATGTTCCGCTGGCAACGATAACGGAAATTTATCTTCCCAAAAATATTTTCAAAACCCGCCAAAATCCTCTTGACAAAATTTATAGAACACCATTACTATACTTACACGGCCTGAACAGACGGGTTGACGGGCGGTGCGGCGGCGGATGCGGCCGGTGGTTTTAATCCCCAGGTTTCGATAATGCCTTCAGCTTTGGCTGTGGCAGAGAACATACGTGCGGTAATAAATTGCGAGCATAGCCAAGATAGATTCGCCGGGGGCGCGGGAGAAACCCGCCCCGCTCGCGGCGGGAATGATGAGCGAGAATGGAAGAAGAACTATCCCCGGATCCGGACGAGGCGCCCCGTTACAACCAGTACCCCGACACCGGCTGTGAGCTGGCCGGAGCCTGCCTCAACTGTCCTTACCCTCTGTGCCATTACGACGATCCCGCCCTGGCCCGCCGCCTCCGCAATATCATCATGGGCAAGCGGCTGCTGTACCAGTTGAAACGGGGGCGGACGCTGGTCGAGGCGGCCGCGGCTAAAGGCTTGACGCTCAGGACGGCGGAGCGGCGGGTGGCGGAGTACCGTGAGGCGAAAGAAAAACAACGGGGAGTGGAGTTTGACGATGTCTGATACCTTCCAGATCGATTCGACCGGCGACCGGCGCAGGCGCTACCGGGAGATGCTGGATTTCTACCGGGGACGCCAGCAATCCGGCCGGAACCGGGAGGCCACCCGGCTCACTCTCAACTACGCCGCTGCTGTGGTGGACAAGGCTACCGCCTACCTGATGAACGGCTTGTCGGTCAAAGCCGTCGCCGCTAACGACGATGAGAGATCGATAGCGGCGGCCAAACGGGCCCAGGCGCTCCTCGACCGTGCTTACGGCGCAAGCCGCCTGGAGCTGCTGGACTACGAGACGGAGATCGACGTCGCGGTGCTGGGGGACGGCTGCTACCGGCTGGGCTGGGACGCCGCCGCCGGAACGGTACGGGTGACCGCGCCGGACGTAGCCGGCATCGACGTCGATTACGCCCTGGACGGATTGACGGCGGAACGGGTGACGACGGCTTACACCCTGGACGCCGGGGCGGCGGCCCGGGCATGGGGCGCGGCGGAATCCCACGTCGTAGGGGCGACCGGCCGGTCGCCCTCCCGGAGCCCCAGTTCGACGGGCAAAGAAGTCGAAGTCGTCGAGGCCTGGACGTCGGAGGCGTTCGAAATCTCCTGCGGTGGCGTAGTGGTAACGGCGGGGGAGAACCCTTACGGCTTTATCCCCTTCATCGTCTTCCCCAATCTGTCGCGGCCGAAAACCACCTGGGGCGCCTCCGACCTGGAGAACCTCATCGAAGTGCAGCGGGAACTGAACCGCGCGGCCGGCCAGCTTTCCCGCATCCTGGAACTATCCGGCAACCCCATCGCCGTGCTGGAGAACGTCCAGTCATCGACGGACATCGCCGTGGCGCCGGGAGCGGTGTGGCACCTGCCGGAAGACACGCGGGCGTATCTGCTGGACCTGCTCCAGGGAGGAGGAGCGCAGCTTCACGTCAACTACATCGACCTGCTGTTCCGGGTGCTGCATGACCTGGGCGAGATGCCGCGGGCGGCCTTCGGCGGAGCGGGACGGGACATCTCCGGCGTGGCGCTGGAACTGGAACTTCAGCCGCTTTTGCACCGCGTCTGGCGTAAACGGCTCATCCGCACCGGCGTCTACCGGCGGCGGGCGGAGATGATCCTGGAGATGTCCGCCAGGTTCCTCGACGAGAACTTCGACGGCTGCCGCATCGAGGTGAACTGGTCGCCGGTGCTGCCCCGCGACACCGCGGCCATGGCGGCGGTGGAAAAAACGCTGGTAGAAACCGGCATCCACTCCCGGCGCCGGGCCATGGATGCTATGGGCGTCGATGATCCGGAGCGGGAATTCCGGGACTGGCTGGACGAAAGAATGGCTTTACAACAATAAAAAAGGAGGAAAACCATGGAACCAACAGAAAACGGAATCGTTTCACTCGATTCCGCGACAGCAAACGAATCACAGACAGAGGCCGAAACCCCGGTGTCACCCAGCGATGCCATCGACCGCCTGACGCAAACCCTGGCCGACCGCGAGGCCGTGATCATCCAACTGAACGCCAGCCTCGACGAGGCGGTGGCCGCCTACCGCGCTTCCGCCGCGGCGCGGAACCCCGCCATACCGGCGGAAATCATCACCGGCGATACCGTCGCCGCCGTCGACGAATCGGTTAAAAAAGCCCGCGCCCTGGTGGAGCAGGTCAAGGCCGCGCTGAAAACCGCCCCGCCCCCCGTGATCGCCGCCCGCCGCGGCGCGACCGGAACGATGACCGTGGAGGAGAAGATCAGGCGGGGGCTGGGGTTTTAGACCCGGGGGAATTGTTTCAATTGTTTTCACCCCTGAAATCAATTCCTAAAAATTTCCTAGCCAAACCAAAGAAAACTGAAGGAGAAAATAGAATATGGCCATCACCCTGACCGAAGCATCCAAACTATCCAATGACCTGCTGCTGCAAGGCGTCGTCGAGACGATGATCAAGGACTCGCCGGTGCTGAACCGGATGCCGTTCATCGAGATCACCGGCAACGGCCTGACCTATAACCAGGAGAAAACACTCCCGGACATCGCCTTTTACGACGTCGGCGAGGACTGGGCGGAAAGCACGCCGACCTTCGAGCAGAAAACGGCTCACCTCAAGATCATGGGCGGCGACGCGGACCTGGACAATTTCCTGAAGACCACCCGCTCGGACCACCAGGATCTCCAGGCCGCCATCATCCAGCAGAAGGCCAAGGCGCTCAAGGACAAGTTCGAGGACATCTTCATCTACGGCAACGCGGCAGTCAACGCTAAGGAATTCGACGGCCTGCGGGCGCTTCTCGGGACCGAAACCGGCGGCAGCCAGGTCATCGCCGCTGGAACGAACGGCGCGACCCTGACCCTCGACGCGCTCGACCAACTGATCGACGCCGTCAAGGGCGGCAAACCGGACATGCTGATGATGAGCCGCCGCACCCGGCGCAAGGTATCCACCCTCATCCGGGCTTCCGGCGGCGTGCTGGAAACCGACCGCGACGCCTACGGCAACTTCATCCAGTTCTGGAACGGCGTCGCCATCGGCGTCAACGACTGGATCAAGGACACTCACGTGGTAGCCGGCGGCGTGGAAGCGGCCGTCACCGGCGGCGACTGCTCCACTGTCTTCGCCGTCCAGTTTGGCGAGGGCGCCCTGTCCGGCCTGTCCAGCCCCGGCTTGATCCAGGTCAAGCACATGGGCTCCCTGGAAGGCAAGGACGCCGTCCGCACCCGCATCAAGTGGTACTGCTCTTTAGCCCTGTTTTCATCGGTGAAAGCCGCCGCGCTTATCGGGGTCAAAGACTGACGCCCCCGGCTATTTGTAGTATTTGCCATTGGTAGTATTGGTAGTATTTGTCATTTGTAGTATTTGTAGTATTTCCCCATGAGGAGCCACCATGAACATATCATCGATACGCGCCCTGGTCCGCAAAGACCTCCGCGACACCAACTCCGCCACCTACCGCTGGCCGGACGAGGTACTGGACCGCCATATCTCCCGCGCCGTCGCCGAATATTCGGCGGCGGCCCCGCGTGAAATGACCATGACCTTCACCACCACCCACGGCAACCGTGACATCGATCTAACCCCGATCATCGACCGCGTCTGTGTCATGGCCGCGGAGTACCCTGCCGGTGAGAACCCCCGCCGCTTCCGCCGCTACTCCATCTGGGCGCACCGCCTGACGCTGGAGGGCGACCCGGCGCCGGACGGCTCTGACCTGACCGTCTATTACGGCGCTCTGCACACTCTCGATGCCGGAACATCGACGCTGCCGGCCGGACATTACGACCTCATCGCCACCGGCGCGGCCGCCTACGCCGCCATCGAGTGGGCCGCCTTCGCCGTCAACCGGGTCAACAGCGGCGCGGACGCCGCGGGCGGCTACTTCCGCTGGGGCAAAGAGCGCCTGTCCCTCTTCCGCGACGAATTGCGGCGTTTATCGCAAAGAAGCAGCCTGCGGGTGAGCCGTTTATACGTGGCGCCCGAATCCCCGCCCGAACCCGCCTTCTTCGACGATGCCTGTTGATCAGAACACAAAATCAACCACAAATATCCAAATTCAAAAAGGAGCATCAATGAACCCCTACAAACAACTCTGGTCCCGCCTAGGCGGCCGCCCCTGGACCTACATCATCCGCGACCTGTGGCACCGCTTTGAATGGCTGTGGCTCATCGGGCTGCTGCTTATCGGCTACTTCATGGGCTGCAACGGCTACGAGGACATGCTCGGCTGCATGATCACCTTCAACCTGGGCTACGTAGCCGGGCATGTCTTCTGGGGCACGCCGTACGTGCCGGGGCAGAAGGGGGAATGATGCGGCCCATTTCGACGACACTGCTCGACGCCCAGCGCTCGGACTCCCGCGCGCCTTACGTCAAAGCCGGCGTCAAACGCCGGTTCCCCGTCTGGCAATCGGTCTATACAGGCACCGAGTCCGACGCGCCCCACGCCGCCGCATTCGCCGCCGACGGCTCGATGATCCGCGCCCGCCTCACCCCGCCCGCCGATTCCCGCAAACTCTACCGGCAGCGGACGGCGGCCCCGGGCATCGGCGCCGATTTCAGCCAGTGGGTCTATACCGGCGAATCGGACGCGGTCAATGTCGCCGTCGCCGCTTATGGTTCCGCGGTCTCGATAGTCTGGATCAAGAGCGACCGCGGCATCCGGCGCATGGTCAGCGGCGATAACGGCCTCACCTGGAGCGCGCCGGAACTCATAGATTACACCCCGACCACCGCCATCAACGGCCTGGCGGCGGCGTACGAACCAACCGGCAACCTGGCCGTCTTCTTCGCCGACCAGGCGACGCTGTATGTGAAAAGGTGCATCGATGGTGCATGGCAGACTCGTACGGTCTGGAACAAAACAACCAGTGCGCTCACCGGAGTCGCTTGCGTCTATGACGGCGATTACAACCTGATGCTGACCGGCCGGGCGGTGAACGGGGATTATCGTCTATGGTCGCTGGTTTACGGCGGGGATGGAAGCTGGGGAAACCTGATCGAGATCGCCGCCTCGCCGTCCGGGGAGCCGTATGAGTTCCGCCAGGCTTTCCTCGACCGGACGGACGTTTACCGCTGTTCATACGTCGAAAAATACACCGGCACCGAGCCGTCCAGCCGCGTTTACCTGAATTCGACGGTGCCCGGGGCGGGGTTCGGGGAGGGGTTGTGGACGGAACCGCAGCCTTTCGATGCGTTCGGGGAATACGGCCTGGCACTGATTCACGGCGACGACGCGATGTGGCTGGCCTCGGCTGTTTCGCTTTGGCGGGCGGCCACGGATACCGCTGAAGTCGATATCACCGCTGATATCAAGGCGGCCACCCTCGAACTCGAAGCTTTCGACGGCAAACTGACCCTCCGCCTGGACAACGCCGAAGGCAGGTATAACGAATCACTGATCGAGGCCGGCGACGAAGTCGCGCTCAGTCCCGGTTATATCACCGAATCTGGCATCGAGGTCAGCGGCGGGCTGGGCTTCACCGTCACTGAAACCAGCCGCCGCGGCGCGCCGGGAGAATCCATCTTCACCGTCGAAGCCGCCGATGGCTGGACAGCGATCAGGGATTGGCAAGCCCGGAGCCAGTTGCGTTGGAACGGGACTCTTTCCATCAAGGATATCCTCGCCTGGCTGCTGGGGCGGGTGGGACTGCGGCTGGAAACCGTATCGGCATCTGAGATCATTACAACTCTGTACCCGGACTTCTCGATCAATCCCGGTGGGGATGGGATGGGGGCGGTCAAACGCCTCCTGTCCGAGGTGCCGGACAAACTGTTCATCGAGGGCGGGACAGCCTGTTTGGTCAACCCGCTGCCCGATGACGCGCCAGTTTACGCGTACGGCACAGATCACGTGATCTTTGCCGCAAACCTCGTCGAATCAGGTGAAAGCGAGATCACCACCCCGCCAAACTGCGGTCAGCAACTCCACGACATCGTCGAGATCGCAAACCTCGATACCACGCGCTACCGGATCACCGCCATAAAGCTGGATTACCAGCCGGACAAAGGCAAACACGAGATGAAACTACGCTTCAAAGGTGCGTGAGGTCGATACTTCTCCCTTTGGAGAAAGGGAGACTAAGAGGGATTTTCTCTTCCCTGCCTCACCAAACCGCCAAGAACCCGCCACAAAACTCCCCCTCTGTCATCCTTGAGCGCAGCGAAGGATCCCGATGCCTACCGTGGGAACTACTAAGTGAATAGGGAAATAACAATGGACATAAAACAAGCCATCTTAAAAACTTTCGACGCCGGCAGCCATACCGCCACCATCCGGCTGTCAGGCTCTGCGCACGCCTACCTGGAAGGCGTGACGGTGGACCACAACATTCCTGTCGCAGAGATGGTTCCCGGCCGCAAGCTCGCTGTCATCTTCTTCGACAGGTACCGGGTGAGTGAGGCGGTGGTGGTGGCGTCCTGGTGAGGGTCAGATATCCGCTTTCGGTGCGGCGGATCTTGCCTCCGCGTTCCGATGACATCGCAGGCAGAGCATCTGGCAGTTGTGGATGTCGTCTGAACCATCCGGGTCGATGGGGTAGTAGTGAGCCTCGTGATAATGCCAGATGAAGACCATACAGCGGCCTTTAGGGTGTTCCGGACAACCCGCGACGCACTGGCACTGGAGACCGGCGTTCTGATAGGTGCGGAGTTTGACCGCGTCGGAGAAGTATATTTCGGACATCGATCAACTCTCTGACATGATTATAGAGAGTTATAATGACAAGTCAAGACAATTTTTCCGGAAGTATGATTGACACCGCGGCGGGGCGCTCCTACAATGGCGGCATGGAAGAACAAGAAGCAACAACGGGCCAGGGCAAACCGGTTCTCGTCGCCGCGCTGATCTGCGACGTGGCGGTGAAAGAGCCGACCAGCGGCAAGATATCCCTCATCGGTATTTTCGACCGGGTTCATGTGAAGGAGTTTCCGTCCAAGCGCCCGGTTTCGATGTACGCCAAACTCACCGAGGCCGAAGGCAAATACGATTTTCAGGTCAGGTACGTCTATTCCAATACCGGTGAGAAACTGGCCGAGGCCAAGGGTAATTTCACCTCACAAGACAAGCTGGCGACGGTGGAGCTGAACCTCCAGTTCCCCCCGTTGCCCCTCCCCGGCGAAGGCCGCTACGACTTCCAGATCTGGGTCAACGGCCAGTTCCTGGGTCAAACCTTCATCGACGCGGCGGGGATGGGGTGAGGCGGGGTCTCAGAGTTTAGCCCAAAACTCTTCAATCCCTTTTCTTTCATCATCTGTTGTATATGACCGATATGTGATTGAGTCTCCGCGGTCTGTTTGGCGAGCATCTCAGAAAACTCTTTATCAGCAGATTTGAATATCGTGAAACAATCTTTTTCGATCAGGCTGTTCTCAAGATACAGGGCGGTGGTCAGCGCCTGTTTTTCAGTCAGGTTCTGACTTTTAGCGGCGGTAATCTCTTTGGACATGTAGGTTTTGAAGGTAGCGATCGCCGCGGGTGAAAATCGGTCAGCCAGAGCGATGGATTTATCATCGACGGCTTTCAGAGTGTTTCGTAGCCATGAAGCATGTTGCTGTTCCTCGTTGGCCAGGTGATGCCAGAAATCAGCAAGACCCTGCAGGCGCTGCGCGTAAAGCAGATACAGATCGCTTATCAGGTTTTCGTTCTGGGCTAATAATTCTATTACATCGGCCGGATTCGTTTTCATGGTGTGCTCCTTAAGCCACCGCCGTCTTAACCGCCTCAACCGCATCATCGACCGCCACCAACCCGAACGCCTTCTCGCTGCGTTTCTTGAGTTCCACCCCGCCCTTATCGAGCGACCGCGGGCTGATGGTGATCCTGAGCGGCATACCCAGCAGGTCAGCATCGTTGAATTTCACCCCGGGTGACTCCTGCCGGTCGTCGAAGAGCACTTCGATACCGGCGGCCTTCAGGTCGTCGTAGAGCTTTTCGGCTTTCTCCCTGACCGGCGAGTTCTCCAGTCCCAGGCCGCACAGGTGCACCTGGTAGGGGGCGATGGGCATCGGCCAGATGATGCCCTTGTCGTCGTGGTTCTGTTCGATAGCGGCCGCCAGCAACCGGCCGACGCCGATGCCGTAGCAGCCCATAACGCAGGGTTTCTGGTTGCCTTCCGCGTCGGTATAGACAGCGCCGAAGGTCTCCGCGAGGAAGGTGCCCAGCTTGAAGACGTGGCCGACCTCGATGCCGCGGGTGGACTGAAGCGTGCCGCCGCAGCGGGCGCAGCCGGCGCCGACGGCGGCGGAGGCGATATCGGCGGTCTTGTAGGCGTTGAAATCCCGCCCGAAGACGATGTTCCTCATGTGGCGGCCGGCGACATTGGCCCCGCCGACATAGTTGATGCCGGAGACGACCGAATCATCGGTGACCACCCTGCTCTTGAAGCCGACTGGAGAGGCAGAACCGGCCACCACACCGGCGCCGGAGACTTCCTCCGCGGTAGCCAGGCGCAGGTCGGCGGCCTTCAGGAGGTTTTTAAGTTTGATCTCGTTGACCTCCAGGTCCCCCCGAATGACGGCGATGACGAATTCTTTATCGGCGATGTAGAAAACGCACTTTAACATTTGCGATGGCGCCAGTCC
Organism: Dehalogenimonas sp. THU2; assembly: GCF_039749495.1. NCBI lineage: Bacteria > Bacillati > Chloroflexota > Dehalococcoidia > Dehalococcoidales > Dehalococcoidaceae > Dehalogenimonas > Dehalogenimonas sp. THU2. The sequence continues at coordinate 18,144 of NZ_JBDLLU010000003.1, forward strand.
CAGGAAAGCGGCCACATCCTCGATGGATTCTTTGCCCGGCGTGGCGACCTCTTCGGGCGCCAGCGCTTCCTGAGCTTCGACGGTGCCCTTGTTGAAGACCGCTTTCTCGAGGTTGGCGGAATAGCCGCACTCAGAGTTGGAGCAGAAGATGACCTCGTCCTCGCCGGATTCGGCCAGCACCATGAACTCATGCGACGCCTTACCGCCGATAGCGCCGGAATCCGCCTCGATGGCCATAGCCTTGAGGCCGCAGCGGCGGTAGATGTTCTTGTAGGCTTGCACCATCTTCTGGTAGCTGACTTCCAGCCCGGCGTCATCAGCGTCGAAGGAGTACATGTCCTTCATGATGAACTCGCGGACGCGGATGAGGCCGCCGCGGGGGCGGGGTTCGTCGCGCAGCTTGGTCTGGATCTGGTACAGGCGCTGGGGCAGGTCGCGGTAGGACTGGATGTAATGGGCGGCCAGGTCGGTGACCACTTCCTCATGGGTGGGTCCCAGGGCGAGCGTCCTTTCCTTGCGGTCATTCAACCGGAACAGGTTGTCCCCGAAGGCGGCGCCGCGCCCGGACTTCTCCCACAGCTCGATCGGCTGGAGCACCGGCATGGCGATCTCCTGGCAGCCGGCGGCGTCCATCTCATCACGGATGATGTCCATGATCTTGCGGGCGCTGCGCCAGGCCAGCGGCATGTAGGAATAAACGCCGGCGGTAAGCTGGTTGATCATGCCGGCGCGCAGGAGCAGCCGGTGGGAAACCGTTTCCGCCTCGCCTGGGATCTCGCGCTGGGTCTTGCCGAAGAGCAGGGAAAATCTCATCAAATACCTCTGTTTATTTTAAGCGGATTTCTTCCATGGTCCGGGGTTTCAAGTCCGGCTGTTGCAGGTGGGATACCAGTTCCACCCGTTCCTCACCCCAGCTGAACCAGATGGGCACGCCGCGGACCTTGAAGTGGGCCAGCGAGCGGCGGGTGAAATCCTCGAAATGATCGCAATAGAAGCCGCGGCGCTCGGTTTCCTGCCTTAGGTAGGGCAGCAGCCGGTACCAGCAGCGGATGGCGGTGGGTCCGCCCAGCGTCTCGATGGCCAGGTTTTCATTGATCTCCCGGTTGCGGGTGACGGCGCCCAGCAGGTTGAACCAGTCCACCAGGTGGTCGATGCGCACCCGCTGGTAGTCGGCCAGGGTGCTCCACTGTTCCGCCTTGACGCCGTAGATGCTGCGGATGACGGCCTTGAACTCGTCGCTGCGGAAATCCCGGAAGAGGTCGATAGCCAGCTTGGCGTCGTCGCGGCGCCGAAATTGCAGGTATTTACTGACGGCGAAAAAGAACCCGATGGTGAAGACGATGACGGTGACGGCGGTTGCCGCCTGCCAGAATGCGCTGTCCATGATTTCCCTCCGAACTGTTGGCGGCTATATTTTAGAAGTTTTCGACTTCATTTAAAAGCGCGGTGAAGAAATCATTTTCAACGACCACTCTCAGCTTCTCGCCCCGGCGGAATAAAATGCCCTGTCCTTTGCCGCAGGCGATGCCGACATCCGCGTCCCGGGCCTCACCCGGACCGTTGACGGCGCAGCCCATGACCGCTACCCTGATGGGCTTGTCGATCGATTCCAGCGCCGCGGCGACTCTCTCCGCCAAAGCGACGACGTTCACCTCGGTGCGAGAACAGGAAGGGCAGCTTATCAGCACCGGGCCCTTTTGCCGCAGGTTGAGGCTTTTCAGTATCTCGTAACCGGCGCGGACCTCTTCGACGGGATTGGCGGACAGCGAGACGCGGATGGTGTCGCCGATGCCCTCGGCAAGTAAAGCTCCGATGCCCACCGCCGATCGGATGATGCCGGTGCGCGGCGTGCCGGCTTCGGTCATGCCCAGGTGGAGGGGGTAATCGACCATACCCGCGATCATGCGGTAGGCGGCGACCGTCTCCGGCACGTCGAAGGCCTTGAGGGAAATCTTGATCAGGTCGAAGTCCAGGCTTTCCAGCAGTCTCACCTGAGACATCGCCGAATCGGCCATCCTCTTGTGGAGCGGTTTGTCAGGCTCGAATTCTGGCGGGAGGGAGCCCCCGTTGACGCCGATGCGGATAGGGACCTGTCTAGCTTTGGCAGCGAGCGCGACCTGTTTTACCCTGTCGGTTTCGCCGATGTTGCCGGGGTTGATTCTGAGTCCATCGACGCCGGCATCGATGGAGGTTAAAGCCAATCGGTAATCGAAGTGTATGTCGGCGATGACCGGGATAGGGCTCTGACGCTTGATCGAGCGCAGCGCCTCGGCCGCTTCGGCGTCCGGCACCCCGCAACGGATGATCTCGCAGCCGGCCGCAGCCAGTTCCTTGATCTGCGCCACCGTAGCTGCGACGTCGCGGGTGTCGGTCTTGGTCATCGATTGGACGGTTACGCGCGCGCCGCCGCCGACCTGAGTTCCGCCAACGTTGATGACCCTGCTTTTATGACGTTCAATCATACTTAGGCTGGTCTCTTATTTCGGATTTCGACATTCGTGCTTCGGATTTCGTTTATCCTCCCCCCACGATCCTCATTATATCGTTGAAGGTCACCATGACGATAAGGGTAATCAGGATGGCGAAGCCGATGAAATGGATCTTGCCCTCGGTCTGGGGATCGATGCGCTTGCCACGGCGCGCCCATTCGACAACGACGAAGGCGATGCGTCCGCCGTCCAGCGCCGGTATCGGCAGGATGTTGAGGATGGCCAGATTGAGAGACAACAGGGCGGTAAACTCCATGAGTGGTGACAATCCGGCGCGGGCTACCTCTCCGGTGAGCTGAGCGATGCCCACCGGTCCGGCGACGCCGCCCTCGGCGGTACCGGTGATGAGACTCAGGATGCTGTTCTTGAACAGCACCAGCGTATCCAAGCTCTCGCTGAAACCCAGGCCGACGGCGCTGAAGAAAGGCTCGGATTCTTCCGTGATAACCACATCCTCGGTTCTGGTCTGCAGGCCGACCGCGCCCTGGCCTTCCGGAGGTTCCCAGCGCGGGGTAACGGTAACCGTGGTGGTGGTGCCGTCGGCGCGCAGGACTTCCATCTCTGCCGGCTGGCCGAGGTTTAAAAAGATGACGCGTCCCAACTCGGCGTTATTGGTTAGAGCACGTCCGTCGAAACTTACGATGATATCACCCGCCACTACGCCCGCCTCTGCAGCGGGGGAGTTCGGGGCGACTTCGATGACCGTGACGGTGCCGGTGGCCACATCGTGGGGCACCATGAAGGCGCCGGTGAAGAGGATGATCGGCAGTAGCGCGTTGATGACGGCGCCGGAGGCTAGCACGATGATGCGCTTGGCGTGGCTCTTGGAGGCCAGCGAGTTTTTAACATCCGGATCTTCCTCACCGGCCAGCTTGACGAAGCCGCCCAGCGGCAAAGCGTTAACGGAATACTCGGTGTCACCGCGTTTTACGGCGAAGAGCCGCGGCGGGTAACCGATGCCGAATTCATTGACCTTGATCCCGAAGGCCTTGGCGGTGAAGAAGTGCCCGGCCTCATGGGCCAGCACCAGCACCCCCAATACCAGCATAAAAGCTAATAATGTGAATAACAACTAAAGACTCCTTGCCAGTTCCGAAACTTTTTGCCGCGCCCAGGTTTCAGCGGCTGCTATACTATCTAACGACGGGCTGCCCGTAGAGTTATGTTCTTCCAGCGCCCGGCCGACCAGCCGGGCGATATCGCCGAACCTGATGCGGCCGCCAAGAAAAAGGTTGACAGCTTCTTCATCCGCGGTGGACAGCACGGCGGGATAGGTGCCGTCCTTTCTGCCGGCCTCGATGGCCAGCTTCAGGCAGGGGAAACGCCCGTAATCCGGCGCCGAGAAATCCAGCCGGCCGATTTTAGTCCAGTCGGCGCGGGGGAGGTCGGGGTTGTCCCAGCGGTCGGGGTAGGAGATGGCATACTGTATCGGCAGTCTCATGTCCGGCGGCGAAAGCTGTGCCTTGACCGCGCCGTCGCCGAATTCCACCATGGAGTGGACGATGGACTGAGGGTGGATGACCACTTCGATGCGGTCATAATCTATGCCGTAAAGCCGGTGCGCCTCGATGACCTCCAGCCCCTTGTTCATTAGGGTGGCGGAATCGATGGTTACTTTTTTCCCCATCTTCCAGGACGGGTGGGCCAGCGCCTGCTCCGGCGTGACGGACTCGAGCTGATCGATGGAATAATTGCGGAACGGGCCACCGGAAGCGGTGAGGATAAGCTTCTCCGGTGCGCTTGGTTCGCCAATGAGGCATTGCCAGATGGCGGAATGCTCAGAATCCACTGGCCGGATCTGCGCGCCGTGCTTTTTGGCTTCCGCCAGGAGGATGGCGCCGGCGGCGACCAGACATTCCTTGTTAGCCAGGGCGATGATCTTTCCCGCTCGCGCTGCCGCCAGGGTGGGGGCCAGTCCCGCGCCGCCCGGCAGGGCTACGACGACGATGTCGATATCCGGGTGTAACGCCATCTGCTCCGGCGGCAGACATACCGCGTCACCACAAACAAGCTGACGATCGGCGCAGGAAACGAAACGCGGTTTGAACTCCTCCGCCTGTTTGCGCACCAGGGCGATATTCTCTCCGGCGGCCAGGGCGACCACGCTCAAGCGCTCCGGGTGGCGGCGCGCCACGTCCAGCGTCTGCTGTCCGATGCTGCCGGTGGAGCCCAGCACGGCGAGGTGAATAGGAGATGTCATTACATAATAATAGCGTAAAAAGGGCGTTACAGGCTAGTGTTGGCAGTTAACCCATAACGCCCTTTGATCGACGATTGAATGTTTTAACCACAGCATGAGGATTGAGCGGGTGTCAGATAACGAACTTTCCGTCCTTGTAGAACAGTTCCCCGTCCACCCGGATCTCTCCACCCTGTCGCAGGTCGCAGACCATGTCCCAATGGATGGCACTCTCGTTCTTCGCCCCGGTCTCCGGTATGCCGGCGCCGAGGGCCATATGGAAGCTGCCGCCGATCTTCTCGTCGAAGAGGATTTCCCGGGTGAAGGCCGTAATGCCCTCGTTGGTGCCGATGGCCAGTTCGCCCAGGTATCGGGCCCCGGCGTCGGTGTTGAGTATCTGGTTCAGGTAATCTTCGTTCTTCTCGGCCGTCGCCCTGACCGCCCGTCCTTTCTCGAACCACAACCGGACGCCGGTGACCTCATGGCCGCCGTGGATGGCCGGGTAGGAGAAGTACACATGGCCTTCCGCCGAGTCTTCTATTGGCCCGGTGAAGACCTCACCGTCCGGCATGTTTTTCTTGCCGTCACAGTTTTCCCAGGTGCGTCCCTTTATGTTGAAATGGATATCGGTGTCCGGTGCGGTTATGTGCACCGTCTCCTTGCCGGCCAACCAGTCGATGATCCGCTGTTGTTTAGCGGAGAAATTCTTCCAGTAACCCACCGGGTCGTTAAGGTCCGGCATGCAGGCACCGAAGAGGAAGTTGGCGTATTCGTCCAGGCTCATGTCGGCGTCCTGGGCCATGGCGTTGGTGGGGTAGGGCGCGATAGTCCAGCGAAACTCCCCTAAGGCCGATCTCCGCATCATCGTTTTCATCAGGTGGCGGCGGGCGGCGGAGTACAGCGTCATCTTTTGTGGATCGACGCGGGATAGGAAGCGGGTATTCTCCTCGGCGAGCACCGAGATGCGGACATCGTACTCTTCGGTGATATGCGCCAGCGGCTGGTGGACGTACTCTATCTGCTCTTTGCTGCCTTGGCGGAACAGCAACTCCAGTGTTTGTTGTGGTGGGGACATGACGATGGGAAAACCGCCGGCCTTGAGAGTTGCCAAAAACAGGGCGTCGGTGAGGGGCCGGGCGATGTCGGGGGAAAAGATAGCCACCCGGTCGCTGGGGCGCACCTCGACAGAATAATTAACCAGTAGGTCAGCCAGTTTGCCGATACGGGGGTCATGCATGGACGTAACTCTCCTTATTTCAGTCAATTGACGACATTATAACACCTGGGAAAATACCCCGGAGTTTATGGTGGAGAAGCGAATTCTGAAGATTGACGGTTAACCACTACTGCGCGAACAAGACGACATAATAGTAGACCAGTATCGCCGCGAAGACGACACTGTCCATGCGGTCCATGAAGCCGCCATGACCAGGGATGGAATTACCGGAATCCTTCACCGCCATATTGCGCTTGAAAAGGGATTCGATAAGGTCTCCCGCCTGTCCGATGGCGCTGGCCGCCAACCCGAGCAGACCTAGGGCGATATAGCTCGACGGCAAATCGAGCACCGGTTTGAGGATCATTGCTATGGCGATGGCGGCGATAGCTCCGGCGACGGCGCCTTCCCAGCTCTTGCCGGGGCTGATCGACGGCGCCATTTTATGCTTGCCGGTGGCCCGGCCGATGAGGTAGGCAAATGTGTCTGAGGCAACGGTAACGGCAAGTGCGAACAGTACCCACTCCCGGCCGCCATCCAGCCCGCGCAGGGCGACGATGAAGGAAAGCAGCCAGCCGATGTAGATGACTCCAGCCAGCGTCCAGCCCCAGCGGATGAAGGCCTGGGTACGGTCACCGGGCTTCAGAAGGTATAACAGAGAGATTACGGCGAAACCAGTCAGCAGCGGCGGCAGGCTGTCCTCGACGTGGGGACTGGCGATGAAAAGCACGGTGGCCACCGTACCTATGACGATGAAAGGCTGGGCTTTTACCTGGGCGACCACGTGGTTGAACTCCCGCAGAGCCATGACGCCCCACCACGTCACCCCGATCGTCAACCACGGCAGCGGTTCGTCGAACCACACCGCCAGAAAGGCGATGACGAACAGGACGATGCCAGAGATGAAACGCTGTTTGAGCATCGGCTAAAGCCCCCCGAAGCGCCGCTGCCGCCGGGCATAATCGGCCAGGGCTTTTTCGATCTCGGCGCGGCCGAAGTCCGGCCATAGAGTATCGGTAAAATAAAGTTCCGCATAAGCGGACTGCCAAAGAAGAAAATTGGATAATCGTTTCTCACCGCCGGTGCGGACCAAAAGGTCCACATCAGGCAGACCTGTGGTGTTGAGGAACCCCTCGAATATCGTTTCGTCGATCTTGCCGGGTCTGATGCCGCTCTCGACAGCTTTCCGGGTAGCTTCAATTATTTCGGTCCGGCCGCCGTAGTCGAAGGCGAAACTGGCGACGGCGCCTTTGTTGCCCTTGGTCTGCTCGACGATCCGCCCGATACCCAACCGCAGCGAAATCGGCAGCCGGTCCAGGCGTCCCAGATGGCGGATGACGATATCCTGCCTGTGCAGTTCTTTGGCTGTATCATCGAGGGCCTCGGCGAGGAGTCTCAAAAGGCCGGCGATCTCATCTTCAGGCCGTTTCCAGTTTTCGGTGGAGAAACTGAAGAGGGTGACATAGGGGACGCCCAGTTCCACCAGGGCGCGCACCGCCTTACTCACGTTCTTCAGTCCGGCGCGGTGACCTTCCATGCGCGGCAGACCCTGACCGACAGCCCAACGCCCATTGCCGTCCATGATGATAGCGACGTGTTGGGGCAGGGCGGCGGAGGCGCCTTGTGTCTCACTCATTAAGAAGCTATTTTAGGCTTATATGGCGGCGGGGGCAAGGGGGAAAGGAAAATTGAAGTCCCCCCCCGCTTGCACCGCCCCCTTTAGATTGGTATAATGGCAAGTTGTTTTTATCTGGAGGTGCGCCCATTTACGCTATAGTTGAATCTGGTGGCAAGCAGTACAAAGTAACCGAGGGACAGGTAGTCGACGTTGACAAGCTGGATATAGAAGCCGGCAGCACTGTGGAACTGGAGCATGTGCTCTTTTTCTCCGATGGTGAGACTTTGACCGCCGGCAAGCCCCTGGTGGAAGGTGCCAAAGTAGTGGCCAAGGCAGAGGGCAACGGCATGGGTGAGAAAGTACGCGGTCTGCGCTACAAATCCAAGACCCGCGCTCACACCCGCACCGGCGGCCGCCCCCTGTTCACCCGGCTCAAGATCGAAAGTATAGTCGCCCCGGCGAAGTAATAGAGGAGATTTCAAATGGCTCATAAGAAAGGCGGCGGTTCAAGCCGCAACGGACGCGATTCAAAGCCCAAGATGTTGGGCGTCAAACGTTATGCCGGGCAGAAAGTAAGTGCAGGCACCATCCTGGTGCGCCAGCGCGGTACCCCCATCAAAGCCGGCGTCAATGTCGGTATCGGCCGGGACCACACTCTGTTCGCCCTCACCGATGGCGTCGTGGAGTTTACCCCGACCAGCAACAACAGGAGGATGGCCAGCGTCGTCACTGGCTAACTTAATTATGAAAGAAAAATTACACCCTAAATTTTTCCCGGAAGCCAAGGTGACTTGCTCCTGCGGCAACGCCTTCCTGCTGGGTTCCACCAAGCCGGAGATCAAAGTAGAACTTTGTAACAAATGTCACCCCTTCTACACCGGCGAACGCCGCATGGTGGACACCGCCGGCCGCGTCGATCGCTTCAAGCAACGCTACGGTCTCAAGGACAAGTAAAAAGAACACCCGAATGGCTAAAAAAAAGGGGCGGCTAATCACCGCCCTTTTTTATTTCGGTATTTGGAATTTGGTATTATTTAGTGCTTAGGATTTAAAATTTGGCTCAAAAATTTTTTTACGGCGGCCAGGCGATCATCGAAGGGGTCATGATCCGCGGCCAAAAATCACTGGTCACTGCCGTACGCCGTCCCAAGGGTGAGATCTGCGTCGAGTCCAAGCCGGTACCCAAGATATATACTGGCAAGTTGCGGCAACTGCCTTTTCTCCGCGGTGTCATCGTGTTGCTGGAGGCGATGCTGCTGGGCGTACAAGCGCTGATGCACTCGGCGGACGTGGCTCTGGAAGAGGAAGAAGAGGAAGTTTCTCCCTGGATGATGTGGGGGATGGTCGGTTTTTCCCTGGTCGTTTCGGTTGCCATCTTCTTTATGACGCCGCTCTTTGTGACCCGCATCTTCGACCAGTGGCTTGAATCAGCTATTCTGTTTAACATCGTCGAAGGCATGATCCGCCTGCTGCTGTTTGTCGCTTATCTAAAGCTGATCGGGCGCATGCCTGATATCAAGCGAGTTTTTGCCTACCACGGCGCGGAGCACCAGACGATAAATGCCTATGAGCATGGGGTTAAGCTGGAACCCCTGGCGGTGCGTGAGTTTTCCACCGCCCACACCCGCTGCGGTACCAGTTTCCTCTTGGCGGTGATGGTTATCGCTATCGCTGTATTCAGTTTGCTTGGCAAGCCGGCTCTGTGGCTGATGGTAGCCTCTCGTATCCTTCTGTTGCCGCTCATCGCCGGAATCAGCTATGAATTCACCCGCTACGCAGCTGGACACGGTGATAAAGTCCTGGTCAGGGCGATGGCCCGCCCTGGTCTGTGGCTCCAGAGTATGACCACCCGGCAGCCGGAACTGGCCCAGCTTGAAGTTGGCATCGCCGCTCTCAAGAAAGCCCTGGTGATCGACCATCCGGAGTTGGAGGCTGAACTTTATCCGGTTGATGTCGCGGTCGAGATGGAAACTGGACTTAACGTCGAACCGGAGCTGGAACCGCTGACCTGATTTGAACTCGATGATCGCGGGTCATGTTGCCATCGCTCGCGCTAAATTGTAGAATTACAGTTCACCGAATTTCTAAGAAGGGTCTTTGTGTTTATGGAGAAAGAATCCACCATCGGTACGTTTAAAGTTAAAAGCGGTCTGGCGCAGATGCTTAAGGGCGGCGTCATTATGGACGTCACCACGCCGGAGCAGGCTAAGATCGCCGAGGATGCCGGCGCCTGCGCCGTTATGGCGCTGGAACGTGTCCCGTCCGATATCCGCGCCGCCGGCGGTGTCGCCCGCATGGCTGACCCTACCATCATAAAAGCTATCATGGAAGCGGTCACCATCCCCGTAATGGCCAAGTGCCGCATCGGGCATTTCGTCGAAGCCCGGGTGCTTGAGTCCATGGGCGTGGATTTCATCGACGAGTCAGAGGTTCTGACCCCCGCCGATGAGTCTTTCCACGTCTGGAAGCAGGATTTCAAGGTACCCTTCGTTTGCGGTTGCCGCGACCTGGGTGAAGCCCTCCGGCGCATTGGCGAAGGCGCCGCCATGATCCGCACCAAGGGCGAACCGGGCACCGGCAACGTCGTCGAAGCTGTCCGCCATATGAGAGCCGTTCAGGCTGGCATCCGCCGCGTGGTGGCCGCCCCGATCGAAGAACTCATGGCTATTGCCAAGGAACTCAACGCCCCCTTTGAGTTGGTGCTTGAATTACATAATACCGGCAAACTGCCGGTGGTCAACTTCGCCGCCGGCGGCATCGCCACGCCCGCCGACGCCGCCTTGTTGATGCAGCTCGGCGCCGAGGGTGTTTTCGTTGGCTCCGGCATTTTCAAATCCGCTGACCCGTCGCTCCGGGCGAGGGCTATCGTTAAGGCCACCACCCATTACCAGGACCCGGCCATCGTCGCCGAAGTTTCCGAGAACCTGGGTGAGGCGATGCCCGGTCTGGAGATCGGGCAAATCCCCGCTGAACAGCGCATGGCGCCGCGCGGCTGGTAGACCCGGATAGCCAACACGTGCCCAATCTGGGGGCCGGAAACGGTTTGTAGGAGAGCACGCCTCGCCCGCCGGGTGTATCACGAATGGCTGATGATCACTCACTCTGCCGGAAAACCGTTGGCTCCCTTGCCTGATTTTAGCTATAATGAGGCATATTGATTTACCGCATCGACGTTTCACCCGCGCCCGGCACTCCTGACCGCCGCGGCGCTTCGCTTCTAAAGGATATCGCCGACCTCAACCTCGGTGGCGTCACCTCAGCTCATGTCGGCGACGTTTACTGGCTCAAAGGCGATCTAGATCCAGCCACCGTCACCATGCTCGCGCGAGAACTGCTGACCGACCCGGTGACCGAGACCTTTGCCATCGACGCGCCCGTCGAAATGACAGCGTCTGTCCGTGCAGTGCTCGTTGCCCACAACGCCGGAGTCACCGATCCCGTAGAGGAGACGATCCTCAAGGCTTCCGCCGATTTGGGTGTCACACTCGAAGGCGCCCGCACCGGGAAGCTCTATCTTTTGGGCGGAAACTTCGATAATGGTACCCTTTCGCTCATAACCAACCGCCTGCTTTTGAACCCTATCGTTCAGCACGCCGTGACCCCGCAATCGGTGATCTTCGGTGAGAATCCGGTCTACCGCTTCGAGCTCCGTGAGGTCGAACTGCCCGGGGGCGACGCAGGGTTGTGCGACGTGGGCAGGCTCTTTTGCCTGTCACCCGCCGAAATACGCACCGCCGCCGCCTATTACAAAAAACTAGGGCGCAAACCCACGGATGTGGAATTGGAGACGCTTGCACAGTCATGGAGCGAACACTGCGTCCATAAGACTTTTAAAGCGAAGTACAACTTTGACGGGCGGGTCGTCGATAACCTGTTGAAATCGACCATTGCCCAAGCGACGAAGCAACTCGATAAACCCTGGTGCCTGAGTGTCTTCGTGGATAATTCCGGAGTCATCGATTTCGACGGTGAGAACGCCGTCTGTTTCAAAGTTGAGACCCACAATCATCCATCGGCCGTCGAGCCTTACGGCGGCGCCGCCACCGGCCTGGGCGGCGTCATCCGTGACGTGCTGGGCACCGGCCTGTCGGCTCGGCCAATCTTCAACACCGATGTCTTCTGCTTCGGTGAACCGGATATGCCTTACGATAGCATGCCTCCCGGCACCCTTCACCCCCGCCGTGTTTTCAAGGGCGTCCGCGCCGGCGTGGCGGACTACGGCAACCGCATGGGCATCCCCACCGTCAACGGCGCTGTCCTCTTCGACGAACGCTACACCGGCAATCCGCTGGTATATTGCGGCACCGCCGGCATAATGCCGGTCTGGGCGGCAAAACCGGGTCAGCAAAAACCCGGCGATCTGGTCGTCCTCATGGGCGGGCGTACCGGCCGCGACGGCATCCATGGCGTCACTTTTTCTTCAGAGGCGCTGTCAGACAAGAGCACCGAGCAGTCCTTCTCATCGGTGCAGATCGGCAATCCCATCGTGGAGAAGCGCATGACCGAGGCCATTTTGAAGGCTCGTGATGAGAAGCTCATCGCCCGCATCACCGATGTCGGCGGCGGCGGCTTGTCCTCCGCGGTCGGTGAGATGGGTGCGGATACCGGCGCCAAGGTATGGCTCGACCGGGTGCCGCTGAAATACTCCGGACTGACTTATGCCGAGATATGGATCTCCGAATCCCAGGAGCGCATGATCCTGGCCGTGTCGCCGCGGAATATCGACCGGTTGATGGAGATCTGCCGTGGAGAGGGTGTCGAGTCCACTGTCATCGGTGAATTTACTGACGACAAGAAGTTAAAGCTTTTCTATAACGATACACAGGTTTGCGACCTGGATATGGATTTCGTGCATGGCGGTCTGCCGCAGCTTGAACTCAAAGCGACTTCGCGAGCGTCGAACCATCCCGAGCCTTCATTCCCCTGTCCGCCACGCCTCGATGGCGACCTGCTGACGTTATTAGGACGCTGGAATACCTGCTCCAAAGAGTGGGTTATCCGCCAGTACGACCATGAGGTGCAGGGCGCCAGTGTGCTGAAGCCGCTGGTTGGGCAACAATCTGACGGTCCCGGTGACGCCGCTATCGTCCGGCCGGTGCCGGGTTCCAAGCGCGGTGTTATCGTCTCCTGCGGCATCAATCCGGCTTATTCCGATGTGGATGCCTATAACATGGCCGCTTCGGCTATCGATGAGGCGGTGAGGAACGTCATCGCCGTCGGCGGTTCGCTGGACCGGCTGGCACTTCTCGATAATTTCTGCTGGGGTTCGGCCAGTGATGAAGCCGCCCTGGGTGCGCTGGTCCGCGCCGCCCAGGCCTGCGCCGACCTGTCTCTCGTCTTTGAGACGCCTTTCATTTCTGGCAAGGACTCCCTCAACAACCAATTCCGTGTCGGCGACAAGACGGTTTCGATACCCCATACACTGCTCATTTCTGCCATCGCCGTTATGGCCGATGTTTCCAAGGCTGTGACCATGGATCTCAAGGCGCCGGGTAACCTCATCTATATGGTCGGCCAAACTAAAGAAGAACTCGGGGGTTCGGCTTATTATGCCTCGAAAGGCTTTATCGGTAATCGCTCCCCCGGCGTCGATCCCCCGGCTGCCAAAGCGCTCTATGAAAAGCTCTCGACGGCGACCGATAAACGGCTGATTCAGGCCTGCCACGACCTGTCCGAGGGAGGGCTTGGTGTTGCCCTGGCTGAGATGGCTTTCGCCGGCGGCTTTGGTGCAGAGATTGAACTTTCCAAGATGCCGTGTGACGATACCATCGAACGCGATGACTTTAGGCTTTTCTCCGAATCCAATTCTCGCTTCCTGGTCGAGGTCGCCCCGCAAAACCACCAGGAGTTTGAACAGGTTATGGGTATGTCCCCCGTCGTACTCATCGGCAGCGTCGCCCGGGATGAAAGACTGGTCATCAAGGGTATCGGCGGCAACGTAATTATCGATTCGTCGATCAATGATCTGAAAGACGCCTGGCAGAGGCCGTTGAAATGGTAAAAGAGGTCAAGGTCTTAGTTTTGCGTGCCCCCGGCACCAACTGCGACAGGGAAATGGCCGAGGCGTTCGAACTGGCTGGCGGTACACCACGTATCGCTCATATAAATGAACTTATTTCCGGCGCGGTCAAGCTCAAGGATTACCACATCATGGGCCTACCGGGCGGATTTTCCTACGGCGATGACCTGGGCGCCGGTAAAGTCCAAGCCAATGAGATGCGGCGGCGTATCTTCGACAGTTTGCATGCGTTTATCGAGCGCGGGGGACTGATCGTCGGCGTCTGCAATGGTTTTCAGGCGCTTATCAAAACCGGCATCCTGCCTGGTCCCCCCAGCCCCGCCCTACCCCATGTTACCCTGACCAACAATGATTCCGGCAGGTTCGAGTGCCGCTGGGTGAAACTGGCGGCGGAACCATTGAACCGGTGCGTGTGGACGGAGGGCATCGAACATCTTGACGTTCCGGTGGCCCACGGCGAAGGGAAGCTCATCGCCGCGCCGGAAATGCTCCCCCGCCTGCGTCCGGTCTTCTATTATGCGGACGCCCTGGGTAATCCCACCGCCGAATATCCGGCTAACCCCAACGGCGCGGTGAACAATATCGCCGGTCTCACCGACAACACCGGCCACGTTTTCGCCCTCATGCCCCACCCTGAACGCTTCATCCGCGCCTCCCAGCACCCTAAATGGACACGCCAGTCAGTTGATGAGCCGGGTGAAGGACTCAGGATTTTTCAAAATGGCGTAAGGGCCGCACAGAAGACCTAAAGAGCTCCTGACCTGCGTGCGCTGGATGCAAATCTTGTTGTCCCCCAATGTCTTCCTTAAATTTGGAGATACATTATCAAATTCTTTCATGCGAGGGTGATCAGGTACATTGTTCTTATTTTTTCCAAACTACTTGTAACCAGCATCACTGACATTTGTCCGTCGAGCACTCATAATGACATTATGAAGAATTTGGTGTTATCAACTCTCAAGACAATTATGGCTGCCTTCGTTATGTTGGCATTGGTGCTGATTTCTGGTTGCGCCGTCACTGAATCATTAGCCTCTCCGCCGGACGCTGCCGAGTCTTATGTTCCTGGGAAGAACATATCCGACATTATAAATTACAGAATCTCTGTCAGCGGTCTGGTCGAACAGCCTTTGAATTTGAGCTACGGAGATCTTGTGCATTTAGACACAACATCGGTATTTGCCTATCTGTTCTGTCCAGGTGTGTATTATGAATATAACAAATGGACAGGTGTCTCGATAACCAGCTTGCTGGATTTTGCTGGTGCGAAGGAAAATGCGGGGCATGTTATTTTCACCGCCATTGATGGCTATGAGATGATTTTCACTGTTGAACAACTTGAAGAAAATAGCGCTATCCTAGCCTACTTGAAAGACGGGGCTGAACTAACGGATGAGGACGGATACCCTGTTAGGTTGGTCGTACCGGATCTGGATGGGTATTACTGGGTGAGATGGCTGATTGGAGTGGACATAAGCAGTTGAAACCTAATTGAACTCTTTCTCGGACATAACAATCAAAACCAATGCCGGCACACCTAACGGAATGAATGACGCCGCAGCCGTCACCCCGCCGATCAAAGCCCATCGGTAATTCCTGCGCTTTAGAATAAAAACCCCGCCAATTATCGAAACTGCGGCAATGATCAAAGCCGGGATGGGCAAGCTGAAAATGATACTGGGTACGAAGGGCGGTATGTCTCCTTTGCCGAAGCCGCTGTGTTCAGGACCGAAGCCGATCCAGTAGTTAAGAATTCCCAGTCCGCCGATCAATCCGGCAAGAATCGATAAAATACCCCCGATCCCTGGTCTGTTCATTGTTTTCATCGAAAAGACCGCATGTGTTGTGACTGAATTATTATCATTCGAAACTGAAATCCGAGAATGAGGGGAAACCGTCGTTCGAGATGATAAAGGAAATCACAAATACTGTGATTAGGAGCCCCAGCGCGAACATCCTCCAGGCCAGTTCGCTATCCTTTCCCTTAATCGCCGTCCAAGCGAAGATACCGCCCACCACGCCAAACAATACAGGCAACAGCCACCATGCGCCTGATGGTTTCCCTGCTTTGGAACCCGTTGTATCACCGGTTCTTGAGTTCGTCATCGATACCCCGGCCGGATTGACTGACGCGCCGCAGGCTTCGCAAAATTTCGAACCCGCGGGATTCGTTGTCCCGCAACGCTGGCAATAGAATTGAGGCTGTGGTTGAGCGGTGATTGACGGTGCTACCCGGGTAATTGCTAATGTAGCCCCGCAGTCCCCGCAGAACCGGGCCCCGGTCTCATTCATCGCGTGGCAATTGGGACATTCCATTTGTTATCCTCCGAATCGATTATGGCAAAGCCCGGCCGCAGCCATTACAAAACTTCTGTCCGGGTGCTGTCATCCGGCCGCATTGCGGGCAGGATGATGACCGGTTGTAAGCGGGGGTGGCGGTCCGGAGGGGTGAAAGCGCGATGCCGCAGCTCCGGCAGAATTTCCGGTTCGATGAATTCCGCGCGGCACAATTCGGACAGGGTACCGAAGATGTGACCGGGGCTGTGAATGTTCCGGTAGAGACCAGCAGTCGGCGTGCCAGCAGGGTGCCGTTCATGCCGATAGCCATTCCGGTGGCCAGATAAACCGATGAAAGACCGTAGGCGGCAATGGTATCCTGTCCCAGCATCGCCAGAGCCTGAGTGGCGCTGAACGACAATCCCCAGATTATCAGATAGACGACAGATCGTTTAGCAGTGATTTTATCACCGTTTACGTCGATCCTGGTGGTGAACCCCTGAAACGCGCCACCGAGCAACCCGGCGCCCAGCAGTCCCCAGGAAAGCAGTGTCGGCTCGCCCAAGTTGAGCAAGAATCGATATAGCACCAGGAATGCGGCGCTGAACAGCATCTGTGTTAATAGGCCGGATGCCACCAGCGGGCGTGGTTTGCCGACAGTTCGCACTATGGCAAATACCGAAAGCAGCACCAGCGGGATTGAAGCGTAACCTGCGATGACCAGGACTGTATTGAGCACTCTATTGCCTCACCTTCCCACAATTGTTGCAGAACCGGGCGCCGGATTTGAGTTCATGACCGCAGTTACGGCAATAGACACCTTTGGTAACGGGGGTGTGGGACGCGGAAGATTTCTGCGCGGGAGTGCCGCAATTCAGACAGAATCGTGACAATGCAGGCAGTTGAGCGCCGCATTTATCGCACGCCCCTGTCTGTTCCATTTTCCGTAGATAATCGTGCCAGGCACTTTGAATGGTGAAAACTATTTGGCCGGATGGTTCGTCGCGGACCCACTTGTCTCCTGCTCGCCGGTACCACTTCCCAGACCCGGCGCCGATCGTCCAAATCGCCTTGTTTTCGTCGAAAAAGCGGAGTGTTTTCAAAGCGTTGCTGTATTGCCGAAAGGAAAATTGCCCCTTGCGGTAAGCGGCACAAAGGTAATAAAACAAGGCAAAAGCCTGGGATGGGTGGTACATCGGGAGCTTGGGAACCGGTGATTGCGGGATGATTTGACCCACGGTTATTTTCCTTTCATCCGGTGATAAATACTCATGAATTCTTGTACCTCCCCGGGATTGTCCGGGTTTGGTATCTTACCGTGGTTTTCATAATATTCCCGCCATGCTTGATGAGCGGCATCGTCTTTCTGATAAACACAGCTCGCTTCGATAGCCCCACCGGCATCAGGTTCGACATAATCTCTTAAGATGTTAGCGCCGCCGGAAATATCTCTGACGTCGCCTTTGGCGTTGGTGAGTGAAGTCAAATTCATAAGACGCCTGATGATCCTGATTCCTTCGACGGCCCCTTCCTCATATTTTTCTCTGTTTACCTGTTTAACAAATTCAGAAGGATCGTTATCGGTAAGAGCTGGGCCCAATTTACCGCCGCTTCCAAGCGGTGGATTTTCCTTTATCACATCTCCAGCATGTTCCCACTCGGCATGCTGTCTTTCACGCTCCTCCGGTGACTGTCTTTGCCCCCACCCGTATTCTCTTTTTGTTCTATCCCACCACTCTGTCCAGTTTTCATCTTCTGACGCTGGATGACCGAAGATAGGAGGACGTTCAGCCGGTGCCTGCGGATTCATGCGTCGCCCTTCAAGAAAGGCATTCCAAAGCATTTCCAAACCTGTTTCATCGCTGCTGGCAATCATAATGCGATCGGCTGGATCTTCCGGCGATGGAATTTCGGCTATCTCAATCGGTGGCCGGAGTTCGGGCGGCAGTAGATCCTGGCGATAACCGGCGATGTCTATATCTCCTATACTGTCACCGGCATCGGCGATGAGCGGTTCGCCGTCTTCCGCCAGGGGGGAATCCCCGTCTCTCTCAACCCGGTTCAGCAGCAGTGCCCCGCCCCCCGCCACCACGGCTGCCACCAGCCCGGCGACGGCGGTAGTGCCCAGTGCGCCGAAACCGGAGACCAGGTCTGTGGCGGTTTCATTGTTGGAGATATCGATGCCGTCGGTGTGGTGCCACACCGCCTGTTGAGCGTCGTTGCCGAAACTACCTGACCGGTTGATGTTCTGCAGTGTCTGCAGCAGACTGCCGGTGGCAAATCCGCCGGGCGTGAATATATCTGACCGGCGGGGTCCTGAATCGTGTTTTTCACCGCAGAAGGCGATGATGAGACTCTGGCTGGCGCCTGGCGGTACGGTTATGATCTCCGCCCCGGCGGTAAACATCGTCTGGGTCCCGACATTCTGCGGAACCATGGCCAGCCCGATGGGGACCTTTATCGTAAGGGTTTCGCCGGTGGTGTTATTGAAGGTAGCCTGGAGAGACTGTCCGTAATATCCCCCGCCGGAACCGTTGACCGTAACATTGAGTCCGGAAACCGCGCCGTTCATGACATCCTGAATTTCGTGATCGGCGGCGGAGAGGGGGGAGGGAAGGCTGCCGATGAAGACCAAGGCAAGTGTAACCAGTACTACGGGAGCCAGGCGTTTCATCTTATCGCTCCGGTTGTCGGTCCAGCATTACTTTATGCTTGGTTGGTGCTGTTGTCAATGGTTTTTGCTTTACCCGCGCATGATAACTGCTCGGAGCCGATCACCTGGGGAACTTCTGGAGGTGACGTGACTGGAGATCACGGTCATTATGCCGAAGAGAATCGGGATCAAGTCACCCCTGTTCCGGTCTTCATTCCCGGTCTCAACTCTAGATGTGCTAAAGTATAAGTGGCAACGAAATTTTTAATCCGTCGATAGGAGATACCCTGCCCCGTGATCGTAGAGATGAGAAACGGCGCACCCAAAGACGAGATTGACGCCGTAACCGATAAAGCCCGTTCCCTAGGATTGAACGTGCAGCTCAACCTAGGCACCGACAAGGTCGTCGTTGCCCTTTTGGGCAGCAATACTGGACTCATACCCACAGATCAGTTCGCCGTACTGCCGGGGGTGGAGTCCGTCACCCGAATCATGAAGCCGTACAAACTGGCCTCGCGGGAGTTCAAAAGGGCGGATACCATCGTTTCGGTGGGAGGCATCGATATCGGTACCAATCGCATTGTAATCATGGCCGGTCCGTGCGCCGTGGAAAGTGAAGAGCAGCTCACCGAGGCGGCGCGCGTGGTCAAAACTTCCGGCGCCAGCATTCTGCGCGGGGGCGCCTTCAAGCCCCGCACCTCCCCGTTTAGCTTTCAGGGTCTCAAAAAATCAGGACTGGAACTGCTGGATAAAACCCGCAAGAGCTTCGGCCTGCCGGTCATCACCGAGGTCGTCGATGCTCATGACGTCGATATGATGTCGGATTACGTCGATATCTTGCAGGTCGGTTCGCGTAATATGCAGAATTATTCGCTGCTGACTCACCTGGGCAAGACTCGGCGTCCGGTGCTCCTCAAGCGGGGCTTCGCCTGCACTATCACCGAATGGCTGACTGCCGCCGACTACCTCCTTTCGGAAGGGAACGAGCAGGTCATCCTGTGTGAGCGCGGCATCCGCACTTTCGAGGATTCCACCCGCTTTTCCCTCGACATCTCGTCCATCCCGGTGATCAAGAAGGCCAGCCACCTGCCGCTGGTGGTCGATCCCAGCCACGCCGCGGGTCACTACTCGCTGGTCCCGGCCCTGGCCAAAGCGGCGATCGCCGCCGGCGCCGACGGTCTGCTCATCGAGATGCACCCGGATCCGCGCAAGGCGTTGGTGGATGGCATCCAGTCCCTTTCGCCTTCCGATTTCATCCGCTTGATGGAAGAGCTCAAGCCGGTGGCTGCGGCGGTGGGGCGGACGCTTTAACCAACCGTCATCGTAGCCACAGCGTCTTGTAAACCGGTTGTTTTCTAATCCCTTTTACCGAGTTAGTGCTTTAACTCCGTAATCCACAAAAATTCCATTATTTATTCATACTATTACGATTATTCCTCAATATAATGGCTGGATGAGTAACAAATCCTGGTTTCGGCGGTTTACAGTCTCTTTCGTCCTTGCTCTTGCTACACTCCTGTTAGTCGCAGCGCCCCTTTTTGCCTGCGAGATAACCATCAAGCCCGAAAAATCCTCCGGTCAGGTGGGGGATATTATCAAGCTGGATATCACCGTCGTCCTTACCCACCGCAACTGTCCAGTCCCCATGTCGGACACAAAGTTCATCACAAGTTCTAATCTGGCTATTGTGGGCCAAACTGCCTGGGTATCCGCCGGACGTGATACTTATAAAACGGTGCTCACCGTTCAGTTGTTGGCGGCGGGAACTGCTAAGTTGGAGATTGTACGGGATTGCATCAAAGAAGGCGGATATGAGGTTGTTACGTTGACGGCAGGCGGTACCGCCGTGATCGACACTCCTGTCACAACCAACATACCGCGGGAGGTTTCACCGGGTGTCGTCGTTGTACCATCGACCTCTTCCATCGGTGGCGATACAGTGGAACCCGCATCGGAGATGACATGGCTGGAAGCGTTCAAGCGAGCGTTCAGTCAGCCGTTCATCTGGGCTTACCTGGGGCTGACTTTCTTTGCGTACTTCGCCTTATTGTTCCGGCGCCGTCGCTGGCGCTATATTTCACTGGCTTTTTCTATGGTATACCTGGGATTTTTTCTTGGGTTGTGCCCCTGTGTTATCGGCGCCATGCAGAATGTACTCCTTCATTTGGGTGACCCGAAGCAATATCTGGCGCACTTTATCATTTTGGCGGTTCCGATCCTCTCGACGGTGTTTTTGGGGAGGCTTTATTGCGGCTGGGTGTGTCCGATGGGGGCGGTGCAACAATTCCTTTACCGCCGCGACCTCAGTGTTAAACTACCTGCCTGGGTTGGCGATAAACTCAGGTGGCTTCGCTTTGGTATTCTGATAGCGATTATTTCCGCTGCCTTATATACCGGAACCGAAGTTTTTGCGGAGATCGACCCGTTCAAATCCCTATTCAATGCCCAGATTTCGCCGGTACCTACCACTTTCCTGGTAATTCTGGTGGTGGCTTCGATTTTTATATTCACTCCCTGGTGCCGGTTTCTGTGCCCTATGGGAGCGGTGCTTTCAGTTGTGGGGCGTATTGCCCGCCGGGAACTTAGCTTTAAGCCAGAGTGCAAGAACTGCGGGGCTTGCGCCAAGACTTTCTGTGAATACAAAGCTATCACTCCCGGCAGCGTGTTACCTAAGATAGAGCAGCATGAGTGCGCCCGTTGCGGCGAATGCATCTCTCGCTGTCCGAAGAATGCCATGGAATATGAGATTCCGGATAGAAAGAGTAACGGTTCGGTTTCCCTGCCGCAATCCCCGGTGTTGCGACATCCGATTCCGGAACGTGTTGTACCGGATCCTGGCGATTGACATTACCATCCATGACAAAACGAAAAGAGGGGCGAAAGCCCCTCTTTTAAATCTCAGATAGATCTTTCTATACGCACTTGGAAAGCTGGTAGCTCTTGCCCTCGGTGGTGATGGCCGGGGCGATGACCATTTCCGCCTGCTGCATCTCGCGGATGTTGGCCGCGCCGCAGACTCCCATGACCGTCCGGAGGGCTCCGACGAAGTTCTGGGAGCCATCGACGACGGAGGTGGGGCCGAAGAGAATTTGCTCCAGAGGCGCGGTGGTGCCTACCTTGATGCGGGTGCCGCGTGGCAGGGAAGGGTGGGGATGGCTCATGCCCCAGTGGTAACCGTGGCCTGGCGCTTCTTTAGCCTGGGCGATGATGGAACCGAACATAGCGGCATCGGCGCCGGCGGCGATGGCTTTACAGAAATCGCCACCTTTCTTGAAGCCGCCATCGGTGATGATGGTGACATAACGGCCGGTCTCGGCCAGGTAAGCCTCACGCGCCGCGGCGCAGTCCATGGTGGCGGTGATCTGCGGCACACCCAGACCCAACACTTCGCGGGAGGTGCAAGCGGCGCCCGGGCCGACGCCTACGAACACACCGGCAACGCCCTCGCGCATCAGTTCCAGCGTGGCGGAGTAGCTGACGCAGTTACCGACGACGACCGGGATCTTGAGGCTGGAGCAAAGTTCGGAGAAGATAAGCCCGCGGTAGCTCTTGGAGATATGGCGGGCGGTGGTGACGGTGGAGGCAACTACCAGGATATCGGCGCCGGCTTCGGCGACCACCGGGGCGATGCGTTTGGCGTTGGCCGGCATGACCGCCACGGCGGCGATACCGCCGGCGGCCTTGATGGCCCTGACCCGCTCGGCGATGATATCGTCCTTGATGGGTTCGGTATAGATCTTCTGAAGCAGCGCCGTGACCTCGGACTGGGGTGTCTCGGCGATCTGCGCAAGGACAGCCTCCGAGTCATGGTAACGGGACTGGATGCCCTCACCGTGCAGCACGGCCAACCCGCCGAGCTGGCTCATCCGGATGGCCATGTTGACGTCGGTGACGGCGTCCATGGCGGCGGCGATGATCGGTATCTTGAAGCTGACGTCGCCGATCTTGAAGCCGACATCAGTCTGCTCGGGGTTGATGGTCACGTCCCCGGGCACGATGGCAACTTCGTCAAAACCGTAAGAACGGCGGAGTTCTTTGAACTGGGGATGGGTCATTGAGGCCTCCTTGTTTAAGGAGTAACTATATCAAAAATGACTTTCCGGGGTCAAGATTTCCTATCATTATTCCGTTATTCCCGCAGTGTTGTCGCGAGGTGGCGGATTTAGTGGCAGTTCGATGATGAAGGTAGCACCGTTGCCGGGTTCGCTCTCCGCCCATATCCGCCCGTCGTGCTGTTGTACTACGCCGTGGCTGATGGATAGTCCCAGTCCGGTGCCCTGACCGACATCTTTGGTGGTGAAGAAGGGGTCGAATAGGCGCTCCAGTATCTCCGGCGGAATGCCCGGTCCGTCATCGGTAAAGGTAATGCGGACCACCCCCGGCTTCGGCCAGTAAGTTGTAGTGATGATCAGCCGACCCCGTTTATGGGCTTTGAGCATGAAGAATTCGGCGTTAATGACGATGTTCAGAAACACCTGCTGCAACTGGAAATAGTCGGCGCCGATCTCCGGCAGTTCCGGGTCCAGTTCTGCGATCATTTCTATATTATTAAGTTTCGCCTCATACGCCCGCAGAGCCAATACCCGTCCGATAACCTCATTGACATTCAACTGTTCACGTACCTGCGGGTGGCGGCGGGCAAAGATGAGCAGATTCTTGACCACATCAGCCGCTCTCTGGGCTTCCGAATGGATGAGACCCACATCCTCCCGGATGTTATCAGGTATGTCTTCTGAAAGCACCAGTTCGGAGAATCCCAGGACGCCGGTCAGTGGGTTGTTGATCTCATGAGCGATGCCGGCAGCCAACTCGCCGACGGAGGCCAGGCGGTTGGTTACCATGAGCTGTTCCTGAAGATGTTTGCGTTCGGTAATATCCTGGGAGACATGCACACTGGCGATCACCTCTCCCCCGGAGCCGAACATAGGGTAGGTGGATACCACGGTATAAGTGCCGTGTTCGGTATCGTGAATCTCCACCTCCGCCGGTACACCCTCTTTGAGTGTCTTGTGGTGGGGGCAGTTGTGAACCGGTTCGGAAGTCCCGTGGCTGACTTCGAAACAGGTCTTGCCGATAAGCTTATCGGGCGTAGTCTTCATGGCTTTGGCGAAGGCCTTATTGACTCGAATTATCTTGTAGTCCCGGTCCTGGATGGATATCGGCGTAGCCATGGCGTCGAAGGTTGCCCGCCATTCCTCTGCGGCGTTCCGCAGTTGGGCTTCCAGGCGTTTGCGACCGGTGACGTCACGGAAGCTCCAAACCCGTCCGACGATCTCACCTCCGAGGCGCTGCGGCCGGGAGTAACGCTCAAACATCCGACCATCCTTGAATTCGATCACGTCGGAGCTGGACATATCGGGCTGGGCGTACAATTCCTTGACCCGTTTCATGAAATTGTTTGGGTCGGCAGTTTGGCCGATCACATATTCGAGCAGTTTGCCGTCGTCGCCGGTGTCCAGTATTTCCCTGGGGATGCGCCACATTTTAGCAAATCTGCTGCTGTATCGCGCTACCCGGCCGTCCACGTCAACTACCAGGATGCCGTCGGCGGTAGCCTCAAGCGTGGCGGTCAACAGCGACAGAGACCGGTTGATTTCCGCCTCCGCTTTTTTCCGTTCGGTAATGTCCCGGGCTACCGTCATGAACATAGGGCGGTTATCCATCAGGACCTGCCGGGCGCTCAATTCGACTGGGATTCTTTGCCGGTCTTTGGTTAGGTGTACCTGTTCAAATACTGCTTCGCCGCTGGTGCCTAACTGGTGCATGATGGCCGGCTGATCGATCCTTGCCGCGGGATCGTCGATGTCACCGATCCTCATCTTCAGCAGTTCTTCCCGACTGTAAGCTAGTGAACGGCAGGCTTTTTCGTTGACCTCGACGAACCGCCCGTCCGCATCATGGAAGAACACGGCGTCATTTGAACTGTTGAACAGCAGTCGGTACTTCTCTTCGGACTGACGCACCGTTTCCTCCACCTGCTTGCGGGCGGTGATGTCGCGGGAGACCCCCAGGATATGAGACGGGTGGCCATCGTCATAGGCTAGCCCGGCACTGACCTCGGTCCACACAGTGGTGCCGTCCTTGCGAGGTTGTTCCACCTCGTAATAAACGCTGGCGTCCTGTTTCTCCCCGGTGGTTATTTCCTTTATCGCAAGGGCAAAACCCGCCTCGATTGCGGCAATGGACCCAGAGCAGACCGCTTCCTCTAGAGATTGTCGCAGTACCTCCTCTGGGGTATAACCGCGGAGTTCGTATACCGACGGGCTAACATAGGTGAATTTGCCCTCCAGCGACATCGTCCAGATGACGTCCCTGGAGTTTTCGGCCAGCAGCCGGTAACGGTGTTCGCTTTCCTTTCGAGCCGCTTCGGCCTGTTTGCTCCGGGTTTTGTCCTTGATTATGCCGAAAATGATGCGTTTTTCCGGATGGTATTCGGCGACGGAATGGATATCGATGATCGCTTTATCAGTCGGGCGGCTTATCTTGAACTCTATATCGTAAGGTTTGTTGCCCGCTATCAGGTCCGCCATAGCCTGGTCGAGTAGGGGGCGGTATTCCGGGAGGGGGATGCGCTGGATATCGCGGGCAGGCCAGGATTCCCCGGTCAGACCGTAGATGCGGCGAGCGTTCTCCGAGGCTTTGAATACGCCTTCATCGAGATGCAGTTCCCAGGAGCCGATGCCCGCTACCCGTTCGGCTTGTTGGAAGAGTCGTTGGGTTTCAGTCAGCGATTTCGTCATATGCTTTCGAGCCTGACGCGACCTTATTCATAAGTAAAAGTTATAAGCATAATGAGCTGAAACGTCTGTTTTGTCAACCGGTCAGGGAGAATCCGCAATATAAAATGCATGGCCACGCTCTCGCGGCCATGCATTTATCTGACCGTATTCAGCGGTTTAGCTGTCCAGAACGTCGATGGCTTCCTGTCGGTAAGCTTCCATTACGTAAGGAATCCCCGATACTTTAGCGCATTCCTCAGTCAGGGACATCAGTTCGTGTCGGGAGATGGCGGGTAGACTGAAACAGCGGGCGCCGGCCATCAACTGTTGCAGACCTACCCGCAGTTTCTCGGTATAGCTGTAGAGGCCAACGGCGCCTAGCGGGAGATTTTCGATCTCTTCCGAGCCGACCAGTTGCTTCACTTCCTCGTAATGCACGAAGATCTCTTCCACGGTCGAGCCGAACTGGCCTACGGTGCGCGGCAGCTTGCCCTCCGCCAGCCAATCCTTGATATTCTTGCCGACCATGCCGGGGATCATCAGCGCCCGGCCCATGCATACCGCCTTGGTGAAGGGCGCGCCCAATGCCAGCGCCTTAAAGACGCCGTCCTCGCTGGAGAAGCCGCCGGCAAACGCCAGGTCAGGCACTCTCTCGCCCTTGTCCTGCAGCCGCTGAGCGAACTCATATGCGGCGGAATGGAGATAAAGGCTGGGCACACCCCACTCCTCCATCATCCGCCAGGGGCTCATGCCGGTGCCGCCGGGTGCGCCATCGATGGTGATAAGGTCGATCCTGGCCTTGGAACCCCATTTCAGGGCCATGGCCAGTTCCCGAAGGGAATAGGCGCCGGTTTTCAGGGTGATGCGGCTAAAGCCGATCTTGCGCAGCCGGTCCACTTCGTTCATGAAAGATTCTTCGCTGATGAAGCCCAGGCGGCTGTGGCGCTCGAATTCCTTGAGGGAACCGTCGTTGAAGGAGGCCACGTTAACCTCGTCAGTCGGGTCGGGGGTGACGATATAACCGCGGCGCTTGAGTTCCAGGGCGCGCTCCAGGCTGTTGACCTTGATCTCGCCGCCGATGCACTTGGCGCCCTGGCCCCATTTGAGTTCGATGGTCTCCAGGCCGTGCTTCTCATGCACGTATTCGGCTACGCCCAGCCGGGTATCTTCCACGTTCATCTGCACCAGTATCTCGCCCAGGCCGCGGTGGTAGCGGCGGTAGGTCTCGATGCGGCGGTCCATGTCCGGGGACTTGGAAACCTTGCCGTCGGCGTTAAGTTCCAGCCGCGGATCGATGCCGCAGACGTTCTCGCCGCAGACCAGGGTGATACCCGCGATGGCGGCGCCGGTGGCGAAGTGGTCCCAGTTCTTGCGGGCGATCTCGGTGGAGCCCAGCGCACCGGTGAACACCGGCAGGCGCATCTTGACCTTTTTATCCCAGCCGTATTCGGCGGTGGTATCGACGGAAGGGAAGGTAGCCGTGTCGGGGTTGGCTTCGACGCCGTTCGGCATGCCACGGCCGCCGAAGGCGTAGCCCTGGATATTGAAATGGGAATAGTCGATGGGGTAATCCTTGTCGCCGCCGGCGGTCATGTGGCCGAAGGGACCGGGATAGATCAGCTCGCGGCCGCGGAAGGTGGACTTGAAGACCTCGCAGTTACCGGTACAGTCATCGGTGCAGCGGGAGCAGATACCGCTCATGGGCACGACGCTCTTGGAACGGTTGGAGGTGAGGGTGGCTTCGTTGGCATTGGGTCGCTGTAGATTCATGACCTTCTCCTTCAGATAACCTTCTTCAGTTTATACGGTACTTATATGCCGTATAACTCCGCCGGAATTATTACTAATATGTTACACGATTGTCAAACGTAAAACCCTGTGTCGAAACCAGGTCAGAATCGGAGAATGGGAGAGATATGACCGTTGATAATGATAGTATAACGGCAAGGTTAACCGCTTCTAACGGCGAAAAATGTCGTTAGTCCTGTCGCCACCGATGCCGTAGGGACCGATCGCAGGTCGGACCTGGGGTGGGGTGACTCCGGGAAAATTCAGTTGTTAAAGAGCGCCCCGCGGGTGAACCGGAATATTGTTGAGTGTTTAGCAGTGGTTGCGGTGACATCACCGCCGCCAAAAACAAAAATTCATAAAACAATTCCGATGCTTAGCTATGGGCTAAACGTGGGATTCGATATTTGAGTCGAATTCCGGTTCCGGAGAAAGTCGTGCCGGCGGGTTTGCCGATTCGTTTCGTGGAAACAAATGGTACATGTGTTCTTTAATAGCACAGGTTAATGATATGGGCTGAGGGCCGGATTTGTCAATAGGATTTTGGCGGGTTTTTAAAATATGTTTTAGTTGTCAGTTAACAGTTTTCAGTTATCAGTTTATTGGGTGGGGTCACGTTTCCAAAATCCGGGTGAATTACTTTCCGGCGGCTTCCGGTACGAACTTGATCGACAAAGAATTGACGCAATGGCGGGTATTCTTAGGCGTGAATCTCTCACCGGTAAAAACATGCCCCAGGTGACCCCCACAGATGGCGCAGACTATCTCGGTGCGCCTTCCATCGGCGTCCGGCACGTGTTTGACCCTGCCCTGTATCTCCTCATCGAAACTGGGCCAGCCGCAACCGGAGTGAAATTTACTGTCTGACTTATAAAGCGGAGTGTTGCAGCGGCGGCAGATGTAAGTTCCCGGTCCGGTGGTGCTTTCGTATTCGCCGGTGAACGGCGGCTCCGTACCTTTACGCACGATTACCGCTTCCTCTTCCGGAGTGAGTTTGTTGTATTCCATGTCCTTACGCCTCCCATGCTTTATAATTACATTATAGACCTCAATACAAGGACATCGATAAACTTATGGAGACGACACCGTGAAGTACGATTTCGACCGCCTAATCGACCGCACTGGCACCAACAGCGCCAAGTGGGACATGCGGCGTGAAGTGTTCGGCACCGAGGATGTGCTGCCCATGTGGGTGGCGGACATGGATTTCCCGGTGGCCGAACCGATCACCGAAGCTCTTCGCCGCCGCATTGAGCATCCGATATACGGCTACACCCATCCCTCCCCCTCCCTCGTCAGGGCCATAATCGAGCGTATCGAACGTAAATACAACTGGCGCGTCAAAGCCGAGTGGCTGGTGTTCACCCCCGGCGTCATCCCCGCCCTGGCCGCCGCCCTGCGCGCCTTCACCCATCCCGGCGACGCCGTGGTCATCAACGACCCGGTCTATCACCCTTTCTGGTCGTTGGTGCCGAACGCAGGCTGCCGCATCGCCGCCAGCCCGTTGAAGATGATCGATAGCAAATACGAGATGGATTTCGACGACCTGAAGCGCCGATTCGCCCCGCCCGGCCCCGGTTTCCTGGCCGCCCCCCAACCCAAGGCGATGATACTGTGCAACCCGCACAACCCTGTCGGCCGCGTGCGGACACAGGAGGAACTCGTCGAGGTCGGCCGCATCGCCATCGATGCCGGTGCTGTGGTGATCTCGGATGAGGTTCACTGCGAACTGCTTTTCGACGGGGTGAAGCATACTCCCTTTGCCGCGATTTCCGAGGAATTCGCCCAGAACTCGGTGGTGTGCATGTCGGCCAGTAAGACCTTCAACCTGGCTGGCCTGGCAGCCTCGGTCATCATCATTCCCAACCCCCGTCTCCGCGCCACCTTCCAGTCCGCCCGCAGCGGCATCATGCCCCAGCCGGACGTCATGGCCCTGGCCGCCCTGGAAGCCGCCTTCCGCGACGGCGACGAGTGGCTGGGACAGTTACTGGCCTATCTTCAGGGCAACCTCGATTTCCTCGTCGATTTCTTCGAACGCCGCATCCCGCAGATCAAAGTGATACGCCCGCAGGGAACCTATCTGGTATGGCTGGATTGTCGCGGATTGGGGCTGGACAGAAAACAGCTATGCGACTTTTTCATCCGGCAGGCAAAGATAGGTTTGGATGAGGGCAGCCGGTTTGGGGCGGGGGGTGAGGGGTTTATGCGGATGAATATTGCTTGTCCGAGGAGTACGTTGGAGGAGGCGTTGAGGAGAGTGGAGAGGGTTATCAGCCATTTGTCTTAGAATGTTGGGTAGTGATACTCCGGTCGATCAACCAGTGTTTCGGAGAATGATGCTCCCGTTTTCCTCCACGTCCACGGAACGGTACAACGCCAATCCCAATCCAACTCCTCCAATAGTGTAAATAATCGTTAGTATGTGTGGCCAGACGTTAGATTGGATAAAAAATAGGATTGGAGTCGTTATCAGAAAACCGAGAGCGAAAAACAAGGCCCCATATTTAACGAGCATCAAGCGAAGATCATTTCGTTTGAGAACAAGAGAGTATAACAATCCCATCCCGGAACCCATTAAACCGTAGAGTAAAACGGTTGGCAAATAGTTAAAAATACCAGCGCTTCCTCCGAATTCGAAGACTGGCCTCAGAAAAGAGGCGATCCCCACTATACTCTGAAACAACAGGGGGAATGCAACTAGCCCCAGGAATGGAAGAAAAAACACCATTCGTTTTTCTCTTAACGCCAGTCCGAGTCCCAGTCCACCCCCGGCTCCGAATACTGCATGAGCAAGAAAAAAATTGGTATCGGTGCTTGCTCCGCTTCCGAAAGCGAGAAAGACCAGTCCGGCTAGTGTAAAACCGCCACCACAAAAGGCTATCGTCCTGATCTGCTTCAAATTCATGGACAACTTTCTTCTCCTTTCGACTGCGATATGTGTCGCAATTTATATAATCACACTCAACGCCCCCGGCAGCAACGAGAACCGGAACGACCCCTCCCCGATGATCTCCCCGTCAGCCTGGAGCAGCAGTTTTTCCACCGAGGAAAGGTTGACCGTGGCGGCGCGTTCAACCCGGACTTTGGGGTGAGTGGTATGGGTGCCCTTATATACGCGCGGGAACGCCTGCATCAGCTCGAATTTGCCGATATCGCCTATGGTCAGGACATCGAAAAGCTGATCGCCCAACAGAGCGTCCGGGGCTACTTTCATGCCACCGCCGAAATAGCAGCCGTTAGCTACGATGACCGAGAGGCTTCTGCTTAGAGTTTCATCGGCTTCGTCCAGCTTTTTGGTGATGGGCTTGTTCCGGTAGCCAAAGAGCGTACTACCGACGCCGATGAGGTATGAAATGGGGCCGCGGAAGAATTTCGGGAGCTTGCGGCGAGCGTCGGCGGCCTCGGCGTCGAAGCCGACACCGGCGGCGTTCACGAAGTAGCGACGGTTGGCGTTTCCATTGTGTGTCCACTCGATAACGCCGACGTCCACCATCAGGCGTTTGTCGGAAAGCAGGTGATGGCAGGCGCGGTCGGGGTCGCGGGGGATACCTAGTGAGCGCACGAAGTCCGAGCCGGTACCGGTGTTGATCACACCCAGGGATATCCTCGTCACTGGTTCTCCCTTATCGAGACCCGCGAATTCAGCGGCCAGTATGCCGTTGACCACTTCGTTGATGGTGCCATCGCCCCCCACCGCCACGATGTAACGGTAGTGCAGTGTTGCCGCCTCTCGCGCCAGCTCGATGGCATGGCTAGGCCGCTCGGTGAAAACAGCTTCGTAAAGGATACCCAGCTTTTCCAGTTCGCTCTTGATATGCGGCCAGTGCCGGATGGAACTACCGGTGCCCGCGACAGGATTGACGATTACCTTGGCGATTGTCCTATGAGTCATTGCTGCCTTCCAGAAAGGACGACTGAGATATTTTACCATAACCTGTCGAGCCTTCGTCCCCCTGAATGCCGTTCGAATGAAACGACGGAAAAAAATAAAAAATGAACCCTTAGGTTTCGTTCAGAGTAAATATTTCAGGCAACGCCAGAGGTTCCTGACATAATTGTTGCCCTAGCGTTACTACAGTTAGTAACAGACTTCTTGGGGGCAGTGATATTATTAACGGAGGCATCTATCAGGCAAGAGAACCCCGAGAGGCTTATGGAACGACGGAAAGAATTAAAAGAAAAAGAGGTCCGGCTTGCCAGCCTGTTCGAGGAATACTATGACCGGATTGCCCGTTACGCGTTTACCCGCATCGGTGACCGCGGAGACGCCGAGGACCTCGCTTCTGACGTCTTCGTCAAGGCCCTCAAGGCGCTGGACTCCTTCGAGGAGCGGGGTTTGCCGATGGGCGCCTGGCTGTTCAAGATCGCGCACAACCTGGTCGTGGACTATCACCGGCGCAACAGTCAGCGGAGAATCACCGATATCGAAAAGATCGACATCGAGGCTGGCGGCGATCTGGCGATGGAAGTCGAAACCAGGCTGGAGATGGAACGAGTGACGCAGGCGATGGAAATCCTCACGGAAGACCAAAGAGAGATTATCCGGCTGCGCTTCTACGGTGGGCTCTCCTCCGCCGAGGTGGGCGCAATGCTCGGCAAGAGCGACGGTGCGGTACGCGAGGCCCAGTCCACCGCCCTCAAGAAACTACGGATTAAACTAACTTAGATGAAAACCGATATGAACGACAACTATAAAGATATCGACCTGGTCCTCGATGCCTGCCTCGATCGCATGCAGCGCGGCGAGAGTATCGGGACCTGCCTGGCCGAACATCCAGAGCACGCTCAGGCACTCAGGCCATTGCTCGAGGCGGTGGCGCGGCTCGACCGCTCCAACAGCTTCACTCCGTCCGATGAAGCCAAACGGCGGGCGCGGCAGCGATTATTCGCCCACATCGACAAGAGGAAAAAGGCGCCGTTCTGGGCCAGGTTTCCGGCTTGGGCTTCGGTGGCCGGCGTATTGCTGCTGATCCTGGTCGGTGTATTCAGTTATAACGTTATAGTGCCCATGGTGGAAGAACCCCCGGTCATCGTCGTTTCCAATCCGCCTGTAGCCGGGCAGGGCAATTTCGTCTTCCTCGTCAGCGACCAGCCCAACGACATCGGCGATTTCACCAGTCTCATCGTGACCGTGGATCGCGTAGAACTATTGAAGCAGGGTGGCGGCGGGGATGCCCGTATCGTGTTTACGCCTGAGATCAAGGATTTCGACCTGACGGAGCTTATCGGCGAGGCCAGCCAGGAACTCTGGCGCGGCGATGTCCCGGAGGGGGAATACACCCGGGTGGTGGTTTTCACCACCACGATCCGTGGCACGCTGACCACCGGTGAGACCATCGATATCAAGCTGCCCAGCGACAAGCTCCAGATCGACCTCCCGTTCACCGTCGGCGGCGGCAACGTCACAAGCTTTACCTTCGACATCACCGTCAACAAGACCGGTCAGGGTTCCGGTAAATACATCCTCAAACCGCAGACGGGTGAAAGCGGAGCCGAGTATGAGAAGGTACAATAACCAAGAGACAATATCCAAACAAATTCCAAATCTCAAGCTCCAAATACCAAACAAATACAAAACCCTAAATTTCAAACCAGAGGCATGCGTGCGCGTCTCTGCTCTTTTCATCTCTAATAGTACCAACGTACGATGCCTCGACTCCTGACGAATCCGTCTGCCGCGCGTTACCATTATCGTAACCAACAACAACTAGGAGAAGAAAAATGAAAAACAGATTTTTACCCGTTATCGCGGCTTTATTGATCGCGATGCTAATCATCCCGGCTGGCTGCGCCGAACTCGGTATCCCCAGTCCGGGCGACCTGATCGGTTCTCAACCGACAACCGGACGGCTGGAGGTCAGGGTAACCGACGCGCCTCCTGAAAAAGTCATCACCGCGATCGACGTCACAGTCGCCTCGGTTGAAATAAATATAGATGGCGGAGAAACAGGTGAGGGCAGCTGGCAGTCGCTGACCGTGCTGGAAGGTAAGTCTACTTTTGATCTGCTTCAGGTTCAGGGTCTGGAAGAACTTTTGGCTACTAGCGATCTGGAACCCGGTGTCTATAATCAGATCCGCATGGAAGTTACCAAAGTGTTGGTAACCTTCGAGGGCGAAGAACCGGTTGAAGCCACGTTACCCAGCGGCAAGCTGAAGTTTATCCGGCCGTTCGAGATAGTCGCCGGTAAAACCACGGTGCTGCTCTTCGACTTCATCGCCTCCGAGTCCATCCATACCGCCGGTAACTCGGGCAAAGTAATATTCCAGCCAGTCATTAAATTGAGCGTGACCCAGGAACCCGGCGCCATTGATATAACTACAGAGACCCTGCCTGACGGCATTGTCGAAACCGCCTACACCACCGCTCTGGCTGTTATGGGCGGCACCGCCCCCTACGCCTGGAGCGTCGTTTCCGGCAATCTCCCGGCTGGTTTGATTCTCGATGCGGCCACCGGCATTATCTCAGGCATACCGACGACGGCTGGCGAATACACATTTACCCTGACCGTTTCCGACAGTTCCTCCCCGGTATTGACCGACACCCAGGAACTCACAATCGAAGTTGACCCGGCTGCCACCACGTAGCTTTTTAGCGACCGATTACTGGCCGGAAGGGGAGTAGAAATACTCCCCTTCCGCTATATTGACACCCGCCGGTGACGCGGTATAATATTTCGGAAGTTAGCGAAATACCGAATAAAACCGGGGGTACACATGGAACAGCTCTGGGCGCCGTGGCGCGGCAAGTTCATCGAATCTTTCAAGGGCGACGGCTGTATCTTCTGCGACCTGCCAGCCCGGGGTGAAGACCGGGAGACACTGATCCTGCACCGGGGGCGGGAAGCTTTCATCATCATGAACGCCTATCCCTACGCCGCCGGGCACCTGATGGTAGCGCCTTTCCGCCATGCAGCCCGCCTGTCGGATCTGACTGATTCCGAACGCCGGGAGATCATCGATCTGGCTGCCCGCTGTGAATCGATCTTGACCACTGCCATGAGGCCGGAAGGCTTCAATGTCGGCTTCAACCTGGGCAAAGCCGCCGGCGCCGGGGTCGATCAGCACCTGCACTGCCACATCGTGCCGCGGTGGTTCGGCGATACCAACTTCATGCCGGTGATCGGCGGGACCCGGGTCATCAACGAGGATCTGTACGCCACTTACGATAAATTGAAGGAGTATTTGCCATGAGCGATTCAGAACTGCAACTGATTAAGGATCTCCTGCCGCTGCTGATCCCGGTCATTATCATCGAGTTGGTCCTCCTGGTGATTGCCCTGATGGATCTGGTCAAGCGCAAACGGGTCAAGGGTGAAAGCAAGGTTGTCTGGGCGCTGGTTATCATCTTTATCAATCTCATCGGCCCCATCGTCTATCTGGTCTGGGGGCGCCATCCCGACGCCGGACAGGAGGATGAGAGCAATGACTCCGGCTATAAGAACTGAAGGCCTGTCCAAGCGTTTCGGTGATATCGTCGCCGTGGAACACCTGGATCTGCAGATCGCCGAACGCGCCGTGTTCGGCTTCCTGGGACCCAACGGCGCCGGCAAGACCACAACGGTCAAAATGCTTACCGGCCTGTCGCGTCCTACCGAAGGCCGCGCCTTCATCTGTGATGAGGAAGTGACCCAGTCGTCGGTGACTGTGCGCCGGAATTTCGGTTTCCTGCCGGATGTCCCGGCTTTCTACGACTGGATGACCGGGGAGGAATACCTGTATTTTGCCGGTGAGCTTTACGGCATGGCTTATCCAAACCTTAAGAAACGCGCCGCCGAACTGCTAGAACTTGTGGAACTCAAGAAGGCAGCCCGGCGCAAGGTCGGCGGCTATTCCCGGGGCATGAAGCAGCGCCTCGGCATTGCCCAGGCCATGCTCAATCATCCCAAGGTCCTTTTTCTCGACGAACCGACCTCCGCCCTCGATCCCATCGGCCGCCGCGACGTCCTGGACCTCATCGGCAGGCTCAAAGAGGAGGCCACCGTCTTCATGTCCACCCACATCCTTTCCGACGTGGAGCGGGTCTGCGATTCGGTCGGCATCATCAACCAGGGACGTCTGGTGGTCACCTCCACCGTCGAGGAACTGCGCACAAAATACGCGCGCTCCATCTTCGAGATTGAATTCGCCGAGGATGCCGCGCCTTTCATCGCCGCGGTCGAACCGTTGCCCTGGTTTGTCAAATCCGATTCGGTTTTGGTGAACTCCAGCCCCACCCTCCGCATCACTACCCGGGATGTGGCAGCCGCCCGCAAAGAGTTGCCGCGCCTGATCGCCGGCAGCAACCTGACGCTCCTGCGCTATGAACTGACCCAGCCCAGCCTGGAGGACATTTTCGTCGAGGTGGTGAAAGGCTCATGAACGGCTTCAATACACTGATGAAAAAAGAATGGCGGGAACAGGTCCGCACCTTCCGCCTGCTGATCGTCGGCGGAGTCTTTCTGTTCTTCGGACTATTGACCCCGGTGATGACCAGGTATCTGCCGGAGATCATCAAGCTAGCCGGTGAGGATATCAGTTTTATTGAAATACCGCCCCCCACCGCTGTCCAGGCATTGGTGGAATATTCCGCGACGGCACTCCAGATGGGGCTGCTGGTGGCTATTCTGGTCACCATGAGCGCCATCGCCGGGGAACGCAGCCGGGGTACGGCGCTGATGACCCTTTCCAAGCCGGTGAGTACAGGGGCGTTCGTCACCGCCAAGCTGATGGCCATCAGCTTCACCTTCATCATCGGCCTGGTCCTGGGCGGCATCGGCGCTTTCGGTTACACCTGGATGCTGATAGAAGAAGGCAATCTTGCCGGGTTCATCGGTCAAACGGCGTTGCTATCCGTTTATCTGATCTTTTGCATCACCACCACCCTGGTTTTTTCGGCGGTGTTCCGCAACTCCCTGGCCGCCGGCGGCGTAGCTATCGGCGTTCTGCTGGTGGGTGCCGGGCTGGGGGCGGTGCCATGGGTGGGACGGGTTATGCCCGGGTCGCTGACCAGTTGGGGAAATCACCTGGTGGCCGGAGAGAGCGGCGGCGCGGAGTGGCTGGCGCTGGGAGTGACCCTGGTTCTGATCGTTGGAGGTGCGTACCTGGCGACACGGATCTTGAAGGGTAAGGAGATCTAGAACAGGGTATCACTGCCCTCGATGAACGGCCAACTGTATGGAGTTAGAGTAAAAATGAGTGTCTTTCCTGATATAATAACCATAAAAGTGGTGGAAGAAGATTCCATGAATCCACTTTCGAATATTGCAGTAGCTATTGAGTTGTTCGCAAGCCGGAAAAATGATTATTACTTTGTTTTGCCATCGACGGACTTGAAA
The DNA here is from genome assembly GCF_039749495.1 of Dehalogenimonas sp. THU2. Lineage (NCBI taxonomy): Bacteria > Bacillati > Chloroflexota > Dehalococcoidia > Dehalococcoidales > Dehalococcoidaceae > Dehalogenimonas > Dehalogenimonas sp. THU2. The sequence continues at coordinate 54,416 of NZ_JBDLLU010000003.1, forward strand.
GGCACAATTCAAATTACAAAAGAATGGTTAAAAAGAGAAATTGAGAAAGATATCAGTTTATTTGTTATGGATTATGCAGCACGTCTCGAAGACTGTGCCTTTGGAATAAGACTCAGTGTCTTAGATCAGGACTCAGTTAATCGCACGATCGAAGCCCGAAAATCATTCAAGAAAGTAATGGGGACACCGCAGGAAGATATAGATGAATTGATACGCGCGGACAATGCTCGGTACAACCGATTTCAAAAATCTTTGAGTTATCCGGCGAATCGAATATAGAAGTTGAAATAAGAGTTGCACCTAAATATTAATAAAGCATGCGTGGGGGAGTTTTGTGGGAAAAAACAATAAACCCTAGGCTCGACCGGTAATGATATTTTCTGGAGTCTTGTTGGCGGCGATGGTAACCGCAATCGCCGCTATCGAGTTATTCGCAATCTTAAGTGTAAAGTTGTATACGGGGATGGAATTCCAATATGGGCGCATTTGCTAAATTGCCTATTAACTTCTATTCCGAGTTCTATACCCAGATAAATCATGCTCGTTTGATTTGGTCTTCACTGACCGTTGATATTGCAGAATGATATTATTTAATACAATAGCGATCGCCTTTATCATAATCGGTATATTGCTGGCCATTTTTGCAGAACCTATTAACAGGAGGTTGAACAAGGCAGAGGAATACCGTAAAGAACTCCTTTTGAAGTATTTTCCAGATAAGGAATTTGTCGAGGAGTCATATCAGCGGCATAAATTTCCACCAGAACACAGCTTTGCTTGGACTGTCATTATCTGGACATGGCGTTTGGTTGCTCTTTCTTTCGCAGGAGTTGCATTGTATCTCTTAATTAGGTTCAATTAGCTGTCGATAAATAGCCTAATCACAGGTCCAATTAGGTGACCAATCTTAACGAGGCTGCATATCTCAGAAGCAAGCCGCCCCAGACCTCCTTTTTACGATACCTAGCTCTATGACCGTATCATCCCAACTATCACTTGCTCCGCAAGATTGACCAGGTGGTCGATTCTCCTTTCATTACTATTGAATTCTTAGACGGATAAAATCTCATTAACTGGGTTTTTTGCAACTTCCCCATAGAAACTTTCATGCCGATATATGATTGACATAACTCGATGGCGGATCCCGAGATCAATTCGCCAATAATTTGAAAAACCTTCGGGTATTACCAGAAGAGAGGCGGCGATGCTGATCGCCCTCGGTGCCAAATTATCCTTATAAGGAACTAAAGCTCGAAGCTGTCCTCGTACCCGGGCGCGGTGACCGTCCAGCCGGTGCGTTTCTGCAGGGCTTTGACGAAGGCGCCGGCCGCTGATTCTTCGCCATGGGTGACGAAAACGTGCCGCGGCGCTTCGGCCAGGTGGGAGGTCCATTCCAGCAGTTCGGTGCGGTCGGCGTGTGCTGAAAGCCCCTGCAGTTGCCTGATATCGCCTTTGACCTCGAAGTGCTGTCCCAGGATGCGCACCGGGCTTTTACCTTCCACGATCAGCCGGCCCAGGGTGCCGTGAGCCTGGTAGCCGGTGAACAGGACGGTGCTTTCGGGGCGGGAGATATTCTGGACCAGATGGTGCTTGATGCGTCCGCCGGTGACCATCCCTGATCCGGCGATGATGATACTGGAACCCTTTTGTTCGGCAATAGCCTTGGAGTCATCCACGGAACTGGTCAGTTTCAGACCCGGAAAATCGAATGGTGAGCCTTTTTTGAAGCCTTCGATATCCCCGCCCCAGAGTTCCGGATGTTGGGAGAATATGCCGGTCAGCTTGATGGCCATCGGGCTGTCCACGAAAACCGGCAGTTGGGGTATCTTTTTCTGGCTGATGAGCAGCCGGAGGTAGTGGATCAGTTCCTGGGTCCGTTCCAGGGCGAAGGCCGGGATGACCACGTTGCCGCCGCGTTCAACTGTCTCGTTGATGATTCTGGCGAACTTTTCTTCGACCTCCTCGACCGGTTCGTGATCGCGGTCGCCGTAGGTGGACTCCACCACCAGGTAATCCGGGGTGGTCGGGGAAAGCGGTGTCTCCTCCAGCGGCCGGTCGGGGCGACCGATATCGCCGGAGAAACAGATGCTGCGTTCATCGCCATCCCGGGATTTGAATTCCAGGAAGATCATCGCCGATCCGAGTACATGCCCGGCGTTTAACAGGGTTGCTCTTATCCCGTCGAACTCGATGGGATCATCGTATCCGGTGGGTTTGAACAGCGGGAAACAGGCTTCGGCGTCCTCGACCGTGTACAGCGGTTCTTCCGGATGCGGTCCACGGCGGCCTTCCCGCTTATGACGGCGTTTTTTGGTTGCGGCGTCCTCTTCCTGGATGCGAGCGGAATCCAGCAGCATCACCTCGGCCAATTCCAGTGTAGCCTCGGTGGCATAGATCTTGCCCTTGAACCCGTCACGCACCAGTTTCGGCAATAGGCCGGTATGGTCGAGGTGGGCGTGGGTCAGGAGCACCGCTTCTATCTCCGGGGGTTTCAACGGGGAGGGATCCCAGTTGCGGGACAGGAATTCCCGTTCCTGGTACAGCCCGCAGTCGATCAGCAATTGGGTTTTCTTGTCCTCGAAGAGGTAGCGTGATCCGGTGACGTTACCGGCGGCGCCGAGAAAAGTTAATTTAGGCATAATCATACGATAGCCGAAATCGAGCGATGAGGCAAATAGCCGGAATTGCTGCGTTTGATGTCACGCCGATTTCCTGGGATTGGCCGGGAACCAGTCTTTTTTAACGCGCTCTTCCTGCTCGAAGAGCTCCTTGATGCTCCACAGGAAAGAAAACCCGGTGATGCCGGTGATGGCCGCCGGTACGACGCCGTCGATGAACAAGGCCGCTCCGGCGCATCCCAATCCCAGTATCAGAAAGGCCGGCCAAGCCTGGGTGCCGAAATAATACTCAGTCTTAATCACGATGGGGTGAAAAACGCCGATGATTATAAAAGTCGCCGCGCCGATGAATATGCCAGTGAAATCCATGTCCTGTACTCCTGAAATCTACCTGCACAGTCCGGTCGGGCCGTGGGCGGCGTCATTTTACTACCCAGCAAATTTCCTGTAAAATGACGTTGACACCATTCAGTGATTAGTATATACTGAGTGGTTGTTAATTATGCCTCTTTGTCATTTTTATTTTTTCAGAGCTTTTTCCGGTCTCTTTTTTCTTTGGCCTTAATCCATCATTTTCCTTAATCGACTGTTTTATTTAAGGAGCAGACATGGTTTCTATGCTACCCGCCACTGGCGTATTGTCCGCCGCCGCCGCCCGCAAGTCCTATTCCAAGATCCCCGAGGTTGTGGATGTCCCTAATCTGATCGACCTCCAGTTAGCCTCCTTCCGGTGGTTCATGGAAGACGGTCTCAAGGACCTCGTCGAAGAAATTTCTCCAGTGAGGGATTTCAACGGCAACCGCATGGAGCTGGATTTCATCGGCTATGAGTTCCGTGAGCCCCGCCTGTCTGAAGAAGAATGCCAGCAGCGCGACAAAGATTATTCCATCCCTTTGTACGTTAAAGCGCGGCTGATCATCAAGGCTACCGGAGAGATCAAAGAACCCTTCGAGATCTTCTTTGGCGATATGCCGCTTATGACCGCCAACGGTACGTTCATCACCAGCGGCACCGAGCGGGTGGTCGTCAGCCAGTTGCTGCGCTCACCCGGCGTTTATTTTACCGTTCAGGAAGACACCGCCACCGGCCGCCCGCTGTGCCATACCAGCCTCATCCCCAGCCGCGGCGCCTGGCTGGAATTTGAAACCTCCAATCGCGACGTCATCTCGGTCAAGATCGACGGCCGCCGCAAGATTCCGGTCACCAGTTTCCTGCGGGCTATCGGTTACGGTTCGGACCAGGACCTGGTCAACATGTTCACCGATGTCGATAACTCCATGGAGCACTTGTACATCCAGTCCACCATCGACAAGGACCCGCTGATCCGCGACACCCCCGGCGCCTTGATCGACATCTACGGACGGCTGCGCCCGGGCGACCCAGCCAACGTGGAGAACGCCACCAAGCTGGTAAACGACATGTTCTTCAGCCCGGATCACTATGACCTGGGAGCGGTCGGCCGCTACAAGGTGAACCGCCGCCTCAGCCTGGAAGGCCGGGTCAGCGAGGAGAACCGCGCGCTTACCCGTGAAGACATCGTGGCCATCATCAAGCAGATCATCAAGATCAACAACAGCATCGATCATGCCGACGACATCGATCACCTGGGCAACCGGCGCATCCGCACCGTGGGCGAACTCATCCAGAACCAGTTCCGCATCGGCCTGCTCAGGCTGGAACGGGTGGCGCGGGAGCGCATGAGCATCGTCGCCCTTGATCAGGTGACGCCCGGCGGCCTGGTCAACATCCGGCCGGTGGTCGCCGCGGTGCGTGAGTTCTTCGGCGGCTCGCAGCTTTCTCAGTTTATGGACCAGACCAATCCGCTGGCGGAACTGACCCACAAGCGCCGCCTGTCAGCCATGGGCCCCGGCGGTCTTTCTCGTGAGCGCGCCGGCTTCGACGTGCGTGACGTGCATTACTCTCACTACGGCCGCATCTGCCCCATCGAAACGCCGGAAGGTCCCAACATCGGCCTTATCGGTTCCCTGGCGGCCTACGGCCGGGTCAATCGCTACGGCTTCATCGAGACGCCTTACCGCCGCGTTCTCCGGGAACTGCACAACCATGATCCCCGGCTGGTGGGATTGGCCCTCCGCGAGGCGGTAACCGACGGCGACAAGACCGTGCTGGCAGCCGGTGCCGTTATCGATGACAAGACGTTTAAAACACTGGCCAAGCTGCAGGAGCAGATGGTCCGGGTGGAACCATTCGTTTCCGACGAGGTGTTATACCTGGCCGCAGACGAGGAAGACAAGTACGTTATCGCCCAGGCGCACGCCCGGCTGGATGCCCGCGGACGTTTCGTTGACGACCGTATCGAGTCCCGCTTCGGCGAGAATTACCTCTACGAACCCCCGGTGAAGATCGATTTCATGGACGTCTCGCCCAAGCAGATCTTCAGCGTGGCGGCCTCGCTGATTCCCTTCCTCGAACATGACGACGCCAACCGAGCCCTGATGGGCGCCAATATGCAACGCCAGGCGGTACCCCTGCTCCGTCCGGAAGCGCCGCTGGTGGCCACCGGCATGGAGATGGAAGCGGTCCGTTACAGCGGCCATGTCATCTTTGCCCGCAACGCCGGCACCGTCAAGTCGGTGACCAGCGACAAGATCATCGTCAAGATCGACGGCGGACTTGAGGACACCTACAAGCTTACCAAGTATATGCGCACCAACCAGGGCACCTGCATCAACCAGCGGCCGGTAGTCAGCTCAGGCGACACCGTGCGGGCCGGACAGGTGCTGGCTGACTCGTCGGCCACCGAGAACGGCGAACTGGCCCTGGGCCAGAACCTGGTCTGTGCCTTCATGAGCTGGCACGGCTACAACTATGAAGACGCCATCATTCTGAACGAACGCCTGGTCAAAGAAGACCGCCTGACCTCCCTCCATATCACCAAGCACGAGGTCGAAGCCCGCGACACTAAGCTCGGCGTCGAAGAGATTACACGCGACATCCCTAACGTCGGTGAGGAATCGCTGCGCGAACTGGACGAAGAAGGCATCATACGCGTCGGCGCCGAAGTCGGCCCGGACGACATCCTGGTGGGTAAGATCACCCCCAAGGGCGAGACCGAGCTTTCGGCGGAAGAGAAACTGCTGCGCGCCATCTTCGGCGAAAAAGCCCGCGAGGTCAAGGACACCTCGCTGCGCATGCCTCATGGTGAGTGGGGCAAGGTTATCGCCGTCAAGGAATTCTCTCGTGATAACGGGGACGACCTGCCGGCCCGCGTCAACAAGTGGGTCCAGGTGTGGGTCGCCCAGAAACGCAAGATATCTGTCGGCGATAAACTGGCCGGCCGCCACGGCAATAAAGGTATCGTCTCCATCATCGCTCCGGCTGAGGATATGCCGTTCCTGCCCGACGGCACCCCGGTGGATGTCATCCTGAATCCCATCGGCGTACCTTCCCGCATGAACCTGGGACAGATCCTGGAACTGCATCTCGGCTGGGCCGGTCACCTGATGGGCTTCCGGGTACGCACCCCCGTCTTCGACGGCGCTACCGACGTGGCTATCGAGGATGACCTGGCGCGGGCCACCATGGCCCGGATGGCCGGTCTTATCAACCTGGATTACCAGGAGAAGAACTCCAAAACCATCGCCGCTGCCGCTGTGGAGTGGCTCAGCAGCCGGGGTTACGACGGCGCCAAAGCGTTCGACGACAACGCTCCCGGATTTGCCCGTGAGACCTGCCTCCGCCTGTGGCTGGAACAGCAGGGTGTTGGCGAGGCGCGTAATATTCCCGCGGCGGAGCTTTTCGACCGCACCTTCAAGCTGGCCCGGGAACGCAACATCCCGCTGCCCATCGACGGCAAGATGGAACTGCGCGACGGCAAGACCGGCGAACTCTTCGATCAGCCGATCACCGTCGGCAATATGTATATCCTGAAACTGATCCACCTGGTGGAGGACAAGGTACATGCCCGCGCTACCGGCCCTTACTCCCTGATCAGCCAGCAGCCGCTGGGCGGCAAGGCCCAGTTCGGCGGCCAGCGCTTCGGTGAAATGGAAGTCTGGACCCTGGAAGCCTATGGCGCGGCCTACAACCTCCAGGAGATGCTGACCATTAAGAGCGATGACGTCACCGGGCGCGCCAAGGCCTATGAGTCCATCGTCAAGGGCGAGGACGTTTCACAACCGGGCGTACCGGAGTCGTTCAAGGTTCTGGTCAAGGAACTTCAGAGCCTGGGCTTGTCGGTCGAGGTCATCAACGAGGAAGAACGCCTGCTGCCCGCCGAGCATCTCAAGGAAGCAGCGGCGGACGAAGAGGAATCTGAACTGGCCCTGGCCGGTGAGCTTTCCGCCAGACTGCTCGAAGTGAACGAAAACGAAGAAGAGGACACTGAGAACGAAGATGAATGAAGTCATTGATTTCGACGCCATCCGGATCTCACTGGCTTCACCGGATCAGATCAAGAGCTGGTCTTACGGTGAAGTTACCAAGCCGGAAACGATAAACTACCGCACCCTTAAACCGGAGCGCGACGGCCTCTTCTGCGAGCGCATCTTCGGTCCCACCAAGGACTTCGAGTGCTCCTGCGGCAAGTACAAGCGTATTCGCTATAAGGGTATCATCTGCGATAAGTGCGGTGTGGAAGTAGCCCGGGCCAAGGTCCGGCGCGAGCGCATGGGTCATATCGACCTGGCCTGCCCGGTCGGCCACATCTGGTTCACTCGCGGCATCCCCAGCCGCGTCGGCTTGCTACTCGACCTGTCCACCCGCAGCCTGGAGCGCATCGTTTATTTTTCTCATTTCGTTATCACCCAGGTGAACGAGTCCGCTCGCCTGCAGGCTGTAACCGGTCTGGAAAAGGGCCGCCAGCAGGAGATGGACGACCGCGAGACCGAGGTGGCGGAGCGGGTGGCCGAACTGGAGACCGCCGGAGCCGAGGTCGAGGAGATCAACACTCTCCGACGTGATTTCGAGGCCGAGCGCGCCGAAAGCGAAGAGCAGACAGCCAGCATCGTGGATCAGCTACGCGAACTGCGCCGCGGCAACCTGCTGACCGAAAGCCAGTTCTTCGATCTAAAGACCCGTTACCCGGAAGTCTTCGACGCCAAGATGGGCGCCGAGGCGATCCTGGATCTGTTACGCACCATCGACCTGGGTGAGATGCGCAACCGTCTCATCCTGGAAACCCGCTCAACCTCCGGTCAGCGCCGCAAGAAGGCCAGCAAGCAGCTTCAACTGGTCGAGGCCTTCCGCCGCAGCGGCAACAAGCCGGAATGGATGGTACTGACCGTCCTGCCCGTGCTGCCCCCCGACCTCCGCCCCATGGTCCAGCTCGACGGCGGGCGCTTTGCCACCTCTGATTTGAACGATCTCTACCGTCGCGTCATCAACCGCAACAACCGGCTGCAGCACCTGCTGGAGATCGGCGCGCCGGAGATCATCATCCGCAATGAGAAGCGCATGCTTCAGGAAGCGGTTGATTCCCTCATCGACAACGGCCGCCGCGGCCGCAGCGTAGCCGTGTCCGGCGATCACAAGGCCAAGTCCATCTCTGATCTCCTGCGCGGCAAGCAGGGCCGTTTCCGCCAGAACCTGCTGGGTAAGCGTGTGGACTATTCCGGCCGCTCCGTTATCGTCGTCGGCCCGGAACTCCAGCTGCACCAGTGCGGCCTGCCCCGGAAAATGGCCCTGGAACTGTTCAAACCTTTCGTCATGCACCGCCTGGTCACCGACGGCCTGGCGCCCAATATCAAGAGCGCCCGCCGGCTGGTGGAGCGAGCCCGCCCTGAGGTTTACGACATCCTCGAGGACGTGGTCAAGGACCGCCCGGTGCTCTTAAACCGCGCTCCGACGCTGCACCGCCTGTCCATCCAGGCTTTCGAGCCGGTGCTCATCGACGGATCGGCCATCCGCATCCACCCGCTCGTGTGTACCGCCTTCAACGCCGACTTCGACGGCGACCAGATGGCCGTCCACCTGCCTCTTTCCCGCGCCGCGGTTAAGGAAGCCCGGGAGGCGATGCTTTCCGTCCACAACATGCTCTTGCCTTCCAGCGGCGACCCGGTGGTCACCCCCAGCCTGGACATGGTCTTCGGCTGTTACTACCTGACCAGTATCCGCCCCGGCCTCAAAGGCGAGGGCAAGCGCTTCGGTAGTTTCGAAGAAGCCAAGCGGTATTTTGATCTGGGCATCATCGAGCTCCGGGCGGAGATCGATGTTCGTAACGGTGAAGGTGAAACGATTAAGACCAGCGTCGGACGCATCATCTTCAACGAAGCCCTGCCTGCGGCCATGCCGTTCTTCAACAAGGCGGCCGATAAGTCTACCCTTCGCCGTCTCATCGGCGAAAGCAAGCGGCTGGTCAGCGACGATTTTGCCATGGCCCGGTCGCTCGACGCCATCAAGGAGCTCGGCTTCCGTTTCGCCACCCGTTCCGGCATCACCATCGCCATGAGCGATATCGCTGTTCCGGCAGCCAAACCGGCCATCGTCGGCGCCGCCGAGCACGATACCACGGTCATCGAGCAGCAATACGCCCAGGGTCTGATCACCGACGATGAGCGCTATTCCGGCGTCATCGAGGTCTGGATGCGGGCTACCGACCAGATCGGCGAGGCTATCGCCAAGGGCATGGATAACGTCGGTAACGTTTACATGATGGCCAACTCCGGCGCCAAAGGTAACATTTCTCAGATCCGCCAGATGGCCGGTATGCGCGGCCTGATGACCAACCCATCGGGTAAAATCATCGACTTTCCCATCAAGTCGTCGCTGCGCGAAGGTTTGTCGACCATCGAATACTTCATCTCAACCCACGGCGCCCGCAAGGGTCTGGCCGACACCGCCCTGCGTACCTCCGGTTCCGGTTACCTGACCCGCCGTCTCATCGATGTGACCCAGGACCTCATCATCTACGAGGAAGACTGCGGCACTATGAACGGTCTGTGGATCGAGGAACCCACGGAGAAGGGCATCCTGCCGCCGCTGGCTGAGCGTATCGCAGGCCGGTTGGCCGCCATGCCGGTGGCCAATCCCCTGACCGGTGAAATTATCCTCGACCGCGACGGCGAAATCGACGACAAGAAGGCCAAAGAGATCGTCGCCGCCGGCGTTACCAGCGTTTACGTCCGCTCTCCGATGAGCTGCGGCTCCCGGCGCGGCATCTGCCAGAAGTGTTACTGGCGCGACCTGGGCCGCGGCAAGACGGTGGATACCTATACCGCGGTCGGCATCCTGGCCGCCCAGAGTATCGGTGAGCCCGGCACCCAGCTTACACTGCGGACCTTCCATACCGGTGGTGTGGTCGGTACGGACATCACCACCGGTCTGCCGCGCGTGGAAGAGCTTTTCGAAGCCCGTTCTCCCAAGGCCCAGGCCATCATCTCCGAGATTGACGGCGAGGTCGAGGTCAAAGAGAGCGACGCCGGCCGCAGCGTACGTATCCTGGCGCGGGATACCTACCAGGATGAATACGACCTGCCGGACGGCTGGCATCTGGAAGTGAACGAGGGTCAGCCCGTGGACATGGGTTCGGTGCTGGCAACAGCGCCGGAAGCCGCCAAGGAATCCCTTCATCTCACCCACGGCGAGGGGGTACTGGTGGCCCGTGTCGGCGGCCGCGTCAGCGTGGACGGCCAACACCTGCTCATCAAGTATGAGGACATCGACGAGCGTGAGTACGCGGTGCCCGCCGCCACCCACATCCAGGTCAGGGACGGGGACTCCGTTAAAGCCGGCCAGAAGCTGACCGACGGTTCAATCAACCCGCAGGATATCCTGGCGGTGCTCGGCCGCGAGGCCGTCCAGCGCTACCTGGTGGAAGAGGTTCAGAAAGTGTACTTCTCCCAGGGCGTGCACATCAATGACAAGCACGTCGAGGTTATCGTGCGCCAGATGATGAACAAGGTACGTATTGACACCTCCGGCGATACCGACCTGGTGCCCGGCGAGCTGGTGGACAAGTTCCGCTACGAGGACATCAACGTCAAGATACTGGCCGAGGGCGGCGAACCCGCCACGGCGCATACCATCCTCCTGGGCATCACCCGCGCCAGTCTTTCCACGGAGTCCTGGCTGGCCGCCGCCTCCTTCCAGGAGACGACCCGCGTCCTCACCGACGCCGCCATCCATGGCAAGAAGGATAACCTGGCCGGCCTCAAGGAGAACGTCATCATCGGCAAGCTCATCCCGGCCCAGTGCCAGTCCTGCCGCGACGCCACCTCGGAAAGGGCCGCGGAACTGGAAGCCTCCAAGGTGGTCCACCTGGAACACATGGAGCAACTCGAGCAGCCGGTTCTTTAGAAGAAGACTTACCGAATCTAAAAGGGGGAGGGAGCGAAAGCGCCTTCCCCCTTTGTTTAAATCCGCCTCGTATCACACTTCCCGCCTCACATTGGTAGTATTTGAAAATTAGATTATGGGTATTATTCCCCCCCATCGAAAATTATCTTGTCCGAACAGCCCATGGGCGTTATAATTGACCCCAATACCGGATGGAGGTAAAAAGCGGTGTGTTGTCCTCTCATCATCCTGATGCTCCTCGGTCCCCGGGCTGCCATTCTCGTCTGGTGGCTGGTTGATCAGGCGCGTTGGCAAAGCGCTTTTGATACTTTCCTCATCCCAATTGTTGGTTTTCTGCTTTTGCCCTGGACCACCCTGGCCTATGTCCTGGTTTTCCCCGGCGGCGTCGAGGGTCTCGATTTTGTTTGGCTGATCCTGGCGGTCCTGGTGGACCTTGGCGGCTATGGCGGCGGCTACCGGAACCGGGACAGAGTACGCCGGTAATCTCGTTTAAACTGAACGATACGGGTCGATAAATTAACGGTCTGACGGAAGGGGCATAACATGAGCGATAAAGGTAACGTCGGCGGCGGATTAGGCGCAGGATTTCTGGTCGGTTCGGCTTTAGGCATCGCGCTGGCGCTGCTCTTCGCCCCATACCGCGGCAAGAGAACCCGCCAACTGGTAATGGACAAAGTCTCGCACGTCTGGGATCAGGGTGTTGAAGCTTTCGAGGAAACCCGCGAGGAGATAGACGAGATGGCGGAGAAGGCCAGCAAACGCGTCGGTGAGGTGATGAAAAGAGCGGTCAAGGAAGGGTATTCCGAGAATAACCTCGGCGTCTAGCCTTTTCCGGATGGTTTCTTCGCATCAATTTTTCTCGATACATCCGCCATGTCATCGATAAATCTCCCCGTCCGCCTCCTGGACCTGTCGCCCACAGAATTGACCGATTTCGTCGAAGCCCTTGGCGTACCGAAGTCCGCCGTCGGTCTGCTTGGCAGATACCTCTATCGTGAGGCTGCCTGCTCTTTTGAAGAGATGACCGAACTGCCACCTGCTCTCAGGAGCAAACTCTCGGAACAGACCGTTTTGGGTGCTCTCGAACCCATCGATGAGATTATCTCCGCCGATGGTCAAACCCGCAAGGTCCTTTTCCGCCTGGAAGACGGCAAGACCATAGAATCCACCCTGATGTTTTTCCGCAATCCCGGCACCGGCCGTGCGCGGCGCACCGTCTGTGTCTCCACCCAGGTCGGTTGTGCCCTCGGCTGTCCGTATTGCGCTACCGGACGGCAGGGTTTCGAGCGCAACCTTTCTCCGGGTGAGATCGTCGGGCAGGTGATATACTTCGCGCAGCGTTTCGGCGCTGATGATCCCGAGAGAGAAACCGGCAAATCCCGCAATTGGGTAACCCACGTCGTCTTCATGGGTATGGGCGAACCGCTGACCAATTACGATAACGTGGTGAAAGCCGTCGCCATCCTCAACTGGCAGCAGGGCATGGGGCTGGGCTTCCACCAGGTGACGGTTTCGACGGCAGGCTTGGCACCTCAGATAATCCGGCTTGCCGGAGAAGGTTTGCAGTTCCAGCTTGCCGTCTCCCTCCACGCTGCCACCGATAAACTCCGCGACCGCCTGGTGCCAGTCAACCGGAAATACCCCTTGTCCGTGCTGATCCCGGCCTGCCGGGAATACGCCGCCACGACCGGCCGGAAGGTTTTCATCGAATACGCCCTGTTCGACGGCGTGAACGATTCTTTAGATCAGGTCGATGAACTTCTGCACCTGCTGGAAGGATTGGACTGCTCCATCAATCTAATCGTCGGCAATCCAACCTGCGCAGAGAGTTTCCAACCGTCGTCGAGGGAAACGGCGCTGGCTTTTCAGAAACGGTTGATAACCGGAGGTATTAGGACCATGCTGCGGGTGTCGCGGGGGGCGGATATCGAGGCGGGGTGCGGGCAGCTCAGGAGCCGGTGGCTGAACGCCTGATGTTTTTAACCTTTGTCACAAAGTCCTCAACGCTGTAGGCGGCGATTGCCTCTCCGATCAAGGGCAACGGAAGATCATCGAGTTTCTTGAATCGTACGCATGATTTACCCATATCGTATCTTTTTCCCGTTGCCTTGTATTGCGCTTCAAATTCGCGTTGTGACTGTTCATCCAGGTATACAGAGTTGAGATAGACTGCCATATGGTTTTTCTGAGAACTGAGACCGGCGTACATAAGCGGTTTTTTGTTATAGGTGTTAGGATAAATCGTCAGCGGAACCTGGTAGGTAATCATTCCCCAGTTCATCACTTCTTCAAAGCCCTCTGGGAGATTCTTCAGGATTACATCGCGGACCTTCTCGATAGCCGCCCTGCATTCTTCCGGCAGTTCTGAAAGGTAATCTTCGACGCTATTGGCTTCGGATCTCACTTGAACCTCCGTGGAAATTTGATCGAAAAGAGACAAACCTTGTCAATCGAGCAAGTTCGTTAATTATACGGCAATCGACAATTCGGTCCAATTTATTGACGTCGGAAACTGCAATCCCCCCCAGCCCCGCCCCATTATGCTATAATTCCCTCAACCATGACCGAGCGCATCATATCAAGCAAACCGGAATCTGATGACTCCAAGCTGGACGTCAACCTCCGCCCCAGGTCCCTCGACGATTTCATCGGCCAGGAAAAGCTGAAAGACAATCTTGGGGTGACCATGCTGGCCGCCAGCGCCCGCAAGGAGGCGCTGGACCATGTGCTTCTCTACGGTCCGCCCGGCCTGGGGAAGACTACACTGGCCTATATCATCGCCCACGGCATGGGAGTCAACATCCGTATTACCGCCGGCCCGGCCATCGAGCGCGCCGGAGACCTGGCGGCTATCCTCACCGGATTACAGCCCCACGACGTGCTCTTCATCGATGAGATCCACCGCCTCGGCCGCACCGTGGAGGAGATCCTCTACCCGGCCATGGAAGATTTTGCCCTGGATATCGTCATCGGCAAAGGCCCCGGCGCCAAGAGCCTGCGACTGAAGCTGCCGCCCTTCACCCTCATCGGCGCGACGACCCGCTACGCCATGCTATCTTCGCCGCTACGCGACCGCTTCGGCGCTGTTTACCGGCTGGACTACTATACCGACGGGGACATCGAGAACATCCTACGCCGTTCCGCGGCCATTCTTGGCGTCCAAGCCGACGCCGCCGGGCTCCGGGAGATCGCCTGCCGCGCCCGGGGTACCCCGCGCGTGGCCAACCGGTTGCTCAAACGAGTGCGGGACTACGCCCAGGTCAGGGGCACAGGAATTATAGACTGTGACATCGCACTTACCGCTTTGGGTCGCCTGGAAGTGGACGCCGTCGGCCTCGACAATATCGACCACCTGCTTTTGAAGGCTATCATCGAGAAGTTCTCTGGCGGCCCGGTCGGCCTGGAAACCCTCGCCGCCGCCATCTCCGAGGACTCGGACACCATCATGGACATCTACGAGCCCTACCTGATGCAGCTCGGTTACCTGGAACGCACCCCCCGCGGCCGCGTCGCCACCCGCCGGGCCTATGAACACCTCGGCTTGAAAGTCCCCCGCTCCCGCCTGACCGAGGACGACGCGCCCCAAGCCTCCCTGCTCTAGGATAGCGAGTTGATAAAACCGTGGGGTGCGGAACTGAAAACTGATGACCAACCGTCTCCTCATTCACTGCTGCTGCGTCCACTGTTCCGCCTATACTCTCCAATACTGGCGGGACCAGGGCCACGACGTCACCGCCTACTGGTACAACCCCAACATCCACCCCTTCACGGAGCACGAGCGGCGACGGGAGGCCCTGGAGGCGTTCGCGGAGGGGGAGGGTATCCCCTTTATCGTCGCGCCGGCGTACGATCTTGAGAAGTATTTCCGAGCTGTCGCCGGACATGAGGCCGAACGCTGCCCGGATTGCTACCGATTGCGGCTCGACGCGACGGCCGTCTGGGCTGCCGCCAACGGCTTCGACGCCTTCACATCCAGCCTGCTCATCAGCCCGATGCAGAAACACGACCGGATCGTCGAGGCTGCCCGGGCCGCCGGGGAATCGTCGGGCGTCCGGTTCGAGTACGCCGACCTGCGCAAGCGCTACTCGGACTCCCGCCGTATCACCAAGCCCCTGGAGCTCTATCGCCAGCAGTACTGCGGCTGCCTTTTCAGCGAATACGAGCGCTTCGGCGTTCCAGAACGCGGGGAAAGCCGGAGCTGAAGAAAAGGTATTCCCCGTGCGGCGTTCCTGTGTTACAATGGCGAACACGAGGGTGATTATGCCTTACACGGTGCGGCCGATGTGCCGCGAAGATATCGTCCAGGTAACGGCCATCGACCGGGAAGCATTTCCCACCATGTGGCCGCCGATGAACTACCAGCGGGAGCTGGAGAACCGGCTGGCGTACTACATCGTGGTCGTCGAGAATCCGACCCCATCCCCGGACGAATCGCCCGAACCCGAAAGCGTCGGGTTGGCGCGGCGGGTCAGGGATTGGCTGGCGCCGGGTCACGACAATCACCACGATAAGATAATCGGCTTCGCCGGTTTCTGGATCATGGCCGGGGAATCCCACATCATCAGCCTGGCGGTGAAACGGGAATGCCGCTGCCGGGGGTTGGGGCAGTTGCTGTTGCTGGCACTTATAGAGGAAGCGGTCAAACGGGAGTCGGAAACGGTCACCCTGGAAGTCCGCGTTTCCAATTACGAAGCCCAGCGGATGTACCTCAAGCACGGCTTCATCGGCAAAGGGGTGCGGCGGGCTTATTACACCGACAATCGCGAGGATGCCCTCATCATGACCCTCGACGATGCCGCCTCGCCGGAATGCTGTTCAAGGGTCATCGAGGCACGGAAGGCGCTCTCACTGGAAAGCTAAAGAGGCCGGACGCGGGTTTCGGCGGCCAGTTTGCCGCCGGAAGCCCAGTTATGCTTGGGCACGTCCCGGAAGATGATGGTCACCTTCTCCGGCGCGGTGCCTATCTTCTCGAATTCGGCGGTGATGCCCTCGGTGAGTTGTTTCTTCTGGGCGATGGTGCGCCCTTCCTGCATTTCCACGATAACTACCGGCATGGTTAAGTCTCCTCGATGACCTTTTTCAGGATTATGGGACAGGTCCGCCAGTCCCCGTGGACGTCCGGCGCGGCGATGATGAGTCCCCAGAGATCGTCTGTTCCTGAGCGGGCCACGTGCCACCAGTGGGTGAAGCGGGGCGGGATGCCGCGGGTGCGGAAGACGGCTTCTTCTACCCCAATGGTCTGCACCATGAGTCCAGGCCATTCGGCGAAGCCGCCCTCTGGCTGGGAGAGGCTTAAGTTGATCTCGCGATTAAGCCAATCGATCTCCAGCGTGATCATACTGGTATGATCGGCGCCGGGCAGGTGGGCTTCACCGCGGAAATTTTCCATGGCCGTCGCCGGTGATCTAGCGGCCGCCGCGGGCGCGGCGCCGGATCTCATTCTCCTGCTCGAACCGGGTGAACTCTTCCTCGGTCATCAGTTCACAGCTTTCGAGCTGGTTCTTCTCCAGGTGGATCTTCATGGCGGCGCGGCATTTCCAGCACCGGTACGGACCGATGTAGCGGTCGTCGCTGATGGAGAAACCGCCGGCGGTGTTGCATTTGGGACAGGTGATATTGACCAGCATAGCAAAAGTACTCCTTTGCCCGATGGTAGGTTGGTTACCATATAATGTTACCAGTTTAGGCTGCCCCGGACAAATTAAAGTTCTTTCTTGAGCAGCAGACAGATGTTGCGCGAGAACCACTTGAACGGCCGGCGGTAGCGGGCTTCGGGACGGGAGGAGAGGATAGTGAACCCGGCCGTCCGGGCCAGTTTCTCGATCTCGCCGTAAGTGAAAAGGTGATAGAAACGGCGGATGATCTCGCCGCCCTGTTTCCACGGGATGAGGGTGTCGCGGCGTTTAAACCAGAAGCGGGGCTGGGTGGCGTTCCAGACGGTGATGAAGGCCTCACCGCCAGGTTTGAGGACACGTTTGATCTCGGCGAGCGCTTTGAGCTGGTCATCTCTGCCTTTGATATGATGCAGGCTGGCCACGGCGATGGCGTAATCGAAAAAGCCATCCGGAAAGGGCAGGGCGCGCATATCGGCTTGGATAAGTTTGGCCTCGAAGCGGTGTTTCCGGGCGTATTTATCGGCATACTTGAGCATTTCGGATGAGATGTCGATGCCGTATAGTTCGTAACCGTCCGTGAACGGCAGGAAATCAGCGCCGTGACCGCAGCCGGCGTTTAGCAACCGGCCGCCACCCCAGCGCCCAGCCATCTCTGTGAGCTCGGTTTTGAAGATGGTATGGTGCCGGAATCCGTACCACCCGGCGGCGATGCGGTCAAAATCTGGCGGCGAAGTAATTGACATAAAGGTTTTCCTGAATCAGACTTATAGGTTATACTATTAGTGCCCGAGTAAATGAAATAGTTTTCGGATTTTCAACATTAGAATTTGTTTCGAATTTAGGATTTAGTGCTTCGTATTTTTCCAATTGGAGTATAGATGAAAAAGCTTACCCGGACAATCTCCGGTGTCACACCGGTGGCGGTGATGAGCCGCCCCGCCCCGTGCCCCGGTGAGTGCGTCTACTGCCCGGATTTCAACGATACACCCCGGAGCTATACGCCGCATTCTCCGGCGGTGCTGCGGGCAGCCACCCGGGGTTATGACGCCGGGGAGCAGGTCAAGTTGCGCTTGCGCATTCTTAAGGACATGGGACACCCGACGGATAAGATAGAACTCATCGTCATGGGCGGCACCTTCCTGTCCACGCCGCTGGATTACCAGAACGGCTTCATCAAGGCCTGTTTCGATGCGCTGAACGGGACGGAAAGTGAAACGCTTACTGATGCGCAGCGTACCAATGAAACTGCGGAGCACCGGGCGGTAGGGCTGTGCATCGAGACCAGACCGGATGTCTGTGATGATGATGATGTCGCCCGTATGGTCGGCTGGGGCGCGACCCGGGTGGAGATGGGAGTCCAGACCCTCGACGACGATATCTACCGCCTGGTCAAAAGAGGTCATGATGCTTCCGCTGTCGTTGCCGCTACCGCCCGGTTGCGGAATGCCGGGCTGAAGGTGCATTACCACTGGATGCCCGGCCTGCCGGGGGCGACGCCGGAGCGTGACCTCGAGTTGACCCGTCAGTTGTTCGATGATCCGGCTTACCGCCCGGATGGATTGAAGATATACCCGACGATGGTCGTTGAAGGCACAGTGCTGGAAGACTGGCACCGCACTGGGCGTTATACGCCTTACCCTGACGAGGTGATGACCGCTCTCATCGCTTCGATGAAGAAACTGGTTCCGCCGTACGTGCGCATCTCCCGGGTATTGCGTGATATCCCGGTCGAGTACATCACCGGTGGCCTTAAAAACTCGATGCGTGACGATGTGCGGGAGCGCCTGGAGCGGGATGGGGCGGCTTGCCGCTGTATCCGCTGCCGGGAGTACGGGCACCGCATGCGGCAGAAAGCAGTGATCGGCTCACCGTCGTTACGGCGCCTGGATTACGAGACCGCGGGCGGGCGGGAGATATTCCTGTCTTATGAAGATGAAAATGGTACGTTATTCGGCATGCTCCGCTTGAGGATACAGGATTTCTTGCCGCTGGAACTCACCTCAGCGGCCGGTCCGGCCGCGTTGATCCGCGAGCTGCACGTATATGGCCCGGAAATGGAACTGGGGGAGCGGGACGATAACAGCGCCCAGCACCGGGGTTTCGGTCGGGGACTGGTAGGGGAGGCTGAACGCATCGCGCGGGAGGAATACGGGGCTTCGATGATCGCCGTGCTGTCTGGGGTCGGGGCTCGGGCGTATTACCGGGAACTGGGTTTTACGGCTGAATCCGGTTACATGGTAAAAAGTCTGGAATAATCACCTATAAACCGCATTATCAATTGACAAAATACCCGTCTTGGGTTAATATACTGACGTATGGTACTTAAGATATAGTACTGCCAATCCAAGTTGTTTGAGATACGGATTTACGTTCAATACCCCGGATTTTCGGTTGACAAGGGTACTAGGTCTGAGCTACGATGGGTCGTTCTAGGCCTAAGACTGAACACTGAGGCGTGTAGTCATGACTGAAGTTACGGCCATTCCGGAGTACTACCTGACCCCGGGACATATCAGTGAATTTGCGTCCAACATCAAGGCGATGCATGGTGTGGACGCCAATATGTGTTTCCAATGCAGCAAGTGTACCAGCGGCTGTCCCCTGGCCGAATTCATGGATATGACCCCAACACAGGTGATCCACGCCGTCCGGCTGGGTCTCAAGGATGTCGTCCTCAACACCAACACCTACTGGCTTTGCGTGGCTTGCGGTACCTGTACCGGCCGTTGTCCTCAGGAGACGGGTCTGCTCAAGATCATGGATGCGCTGGCCAATATCGCCATCCGCGAGGGTATCACGCCCAGGGAACCGGCGATAGCTGAGTTCTACAAGACCGGCCTTTCCAATATCAAACGCTTCGGCATGATGTATGAAGCCGGCGTGGCCGGCATGTTGAGCCTCAAGACCGGCACTCTTGGCCGGGATATGGGCATGGGTGTTCGCATGCTCCAAAAGGGTAAGCTTGATTTGGTTCCCCACTTCCAGAATTCCGGCGAGATGAAAAAACTGTTCAAAAAAGTGGCAAAAAAAGAGCAGGAGATGGCCGGGTCATGAAGTACGCTTATTACAACAGCTGCTCCCTTCGCTCCACCGGCAAAGAATACAACAACTCTTTACAGCACGTTTTCAAGGCTTTGGACATTGAACTCGAGGAACCCAAAAACTGGATATGCTGCGGCTCGACGCTGGCGCACAACGCTTCGGTGCTGCTGGCGGATATCCTGCCGCTAAAGAATCTCGCCGAGATCGACAAGATGGGCCTCAAAGAAGTCATGGTCCCGTGCACCGCCTGTTATAACCGCTTTAAAATCGCCCAGTCTGAAGAAAAGGGTGATCTGCGCCTCGAGCATGAGATAGAGGCGATTATCGAGCATAAATTTGAACGCCCGGTGTCGGTGCTGCACCCGCTGGAGATTCTCGCCTCGGAGGAGAACCTTGCCCGGCTGAAAAGCCTGGTTAAACGCGATCTGTCCCATCTGAAAGTGGTCAGCTACTACGGCTGCCTGCTCGTGCGTCCTCATAAGGAAACCGGGTTCAAGGATAACCCGGAATACCCGGTGACCATGGACAGGATACTTAACGCCGTGGGCATCCAGACCTTGGACTGGTCCCACAAGGTGGAATGCTGCGGCGGTTCCCTTGCCATAACCCGGCCTGACGCCGTGATGAAACTGACATCCAAGATTCTGGACGACGCGATGGCGGTCGGCGCCGTGGCGGTGGCGGTACCCTGCACCTTCTGTCAATTGAACCTCGATATCCGGCAGGAAGATCTGGCCAAACAGGGCAAAGTCTACGATATGCCGGTTTATTATTTTACAGAACTCATTGCCCTGGCTCTCGGGGTGCCGGAAAAGGACCTGATGCTGGGCAAGCATTTTGTCGAATCTGAAAAAGTTC
The DNA here is from genome assembly GCF_039749495.1 of Dehalogenimonas sp. THU2. NCBI lineage: Bacteria > Bacillati > Chloroflexota > Dehalococcoidia > Dehalococcoidales > Dehalococcoidaceae > Dehalogenimonas > Dehalogenimonas sp. THU2. Next base: position 74,805 of record NZ_JBDLLU010000003.1, read on the forward strand.
TGGCGAGGACGACCTAGCATGGTGGATAAGACCAAAATCGGATCCGCGCTGGTGATCGGCGGCGGTGTCGGCGGCATGCAGACGGCGCTTGATCTGGCCGAGGCCGGCATCAAGGTTTATCTGTTGGATGAGGCGCCGGCTATCGGTGGCAAGATGGTCCAGCTGGACAAGACCTTCCCCACCAACGATTGCGCCATGTGTACGGTATCGCCCCGGCTGGTAAGTATCGATCGGCACCTCAATATCGAGCTCATCACCAACGCTCATGTGTTGAGTTACCAGGGCGAGGCCGGCAATTACCGGGTGAAAGTCCTTAAAAAAGCCCGGTTTGTCGATGAATCCAAGTGCACCGGGTGCAATGTCTGTATCGAAAAATGCCCGGCCAAAACGGCCAACGAATTTGACCACGGTCTGTCCAAGCGTAAGGCTATCTATACCCTCTACGCCCAGGGGGTGCCTAACGTGCCCGCCATCAACAAGGACAGCTGTATCTACTTTAAAAAGGGCAAGGGCTGCCGCGCCTGTGAAAAGTTCTGCGAGGCCGGGGCGATCCTCCTGGATCAGCAGGATGAAGAACTTGAACTCAATGTCGGCGCCGTGGTGCTGGCCCCGGGTTACGATCTCTTCGATGCCGCAGAAAAGCCCCAACTGGGCTACGGGCGCTATCCGGATGTGCTTACCAGTCTCCAGTTCGAGCGCATGCTTTCGGCCTCCGGACCCTTTGCCGGGCAGGTGATGCGCCCTTCCAACAAACAGTTGCCGCACAAGGTGGCCTTCATCCAGTGTGTCGGTTCCCGCGAGACATCTGCTGATTTCTGTTCCGCTGTATGCTGCATGTATGCTACCAAAGAGGCACTTATCCTCAAGGAGCACCACCCGGAGATAGACGTCGCCATCTTCTACATCGATCTTCGCGCTTACGGCAAGGGTTTTGAATCCTATTATGAACGCGCCAAAAAAGCCGGGGTGCGCTACGTCCGCTGCCAGCCATCGTCGCTCAAACAGATACCGTCTAATAACGAAGTCCTTATCCGCTACCAGGACAAACAGGGCCGTTTGCAGGAAGAGAACTTTGAACTGGTGATGCTGTCCTGCGGCCTCAGGCCGGCCAAAGCGGGTCAGGCACTGGCTGATGTATTCGATGTCAGGTTGACCTCCGACGGCTTTTGCCTGACCGACGGTTTGGATCCGGTTGGTACCTCCAAAGAGGGCATCTATGCCGTCGGAGCGTTCACCGGACCCAAGGATATTCCGGATACGGTGATCCAGGCCGGAGCGGCGGCTTCACGGGTGCTGGCGCTATTAGCTGAAAAGAGAGGCGAACTGCTGACCGAGCGAACTTATCCCGAGGAGAGATCTTCGGTTGACGCCTCGCTACGCATCGGCGTTTTCGTCTGTCACTGCGGTAAGAACATCTCCTCGGTGGTCAACATACCTGAAGTCGTCGATTATGCCGGGACTATCCCTGACGTGGCCTACGTCACCGATACCCTCTTTGCCTGCGCCACCGATGCCGGAGAGAAGATCAAGCAGGCCATCATCGAGCATGAACTGAACCGGGTGATCATCGCCGCCTGCACCCCCCGCACCCATGAGGGCCTTTTCCAGGACACCATGCGTGAGGTGGGACTCAATCCCTACCTCATGGAGATAGCCAATATCCGCAACCAGTGCTCCTGGGTGCACATGAACCAGCCGGTCGAAGCCACCGCCAAGGCAAAAGACATAATCCGGCTGGCAGCCGTTAAGGTTTCCCACCTGAAACCGCTCTACCCGGGTAATGTACCTGTGTCCAATGACGGATTGGTCATCGGCGGTGGGTTGGCCGGCATGACAGCGGCGCTAGGTCTGGCCGATGCCGGTTACAAAACCTGGCTGCTGGAAAAATCCGATGAGCTGGGCGGTAACTTAAAGAGAGTGAAGTTCGGCGAGCCCAGTGAGGAACCACAGGCCAAGCTCAGGGAGTTGGTCGAACGGATCAAGCTCCATCCGAATATCGAATTGCAATATAACGCGGCGGTGACGGCCTTCGAAGGATCGGCTGGCAATTTCGTGGTGGATTTTGAGACCGCCGGAGAAAAACGGCAGGTCAAAGCCGGCGCGGTTATCGTAGCCACCGGCGCCTCCGAGCATCAGCCGGTCGAGTACCTGTACGGACAAAACGACAGGGTCGTTACCCAGCTGGAACTGGAAGAGAAACTGGCGGTCGAAAAAATCGACGCCCGGACCGTGGTGATGATCCAGTGTGTCGGTTCCCGGGACGATGCCCATCCTTATTGCAGCCGTTTATGCTGCGTTCAGGCGATCAAGAATGCCATCAAGCTCAAGGCACGTCAGCCGGAGACGGAGGTGTTTATCCTCTACCGGGACATCAGGGCTTACAGCCTCCATGAGGCTGAATACAGCCGTGCCCGTAAACTGGGGGTGCGTTTCCTGCGGTATGATGCTGATCAAAAGCCGGTGGTGACCGCAGACGGCGGTAAACTCAAGGTATCGGTCGTCGATCCGGTATTGAAGGCTAAACTAAGCATTCCTGCTGATCTGCTGGTACTGTCCGCCGGAGTCGTGCCCGACGCCGAACAGGGACTGGCCAAGCTCATGAAGTTGCCGCACTCCGAGGACGGCTTTCTGATGGAGGCGCATATCAAACTCAGGCCGGTGGAATCCCCGGTTGAAGGCGTTTTTCTGGCTGGACTGGCTCATAGCCCGAAACTGGCCGATGAATCTATCGCGCAGGCCGGCGCTGCAGCCGCCAAAGCCGCTGCCATTCTTTCCAGGAATACTATCCAACTTGAAGCCTGCGTTTCGGAAGTGCTTGATGAAAATTGCGACGGTTGCGCTTATTGCGTCGATCCCTGTCCTTATGACGCGATAAAACTCATAGAGTACGCCTCCAAAGGCGCCTTGAAGAAAACGGTTGAACCTGATCCGGCCAAATGCCACGGCTGCGGTGTCTGCATGGCTACCTGCCCCAAGAAAGGCATCATGGTAAAAAACTTCTACCTGGATGAATTGTCGGATATGGTGGCGACAATTCTGACACCGGCATAAAGGAACGATAAATTATGAGTACGATGACGTCAACCGGCGCCGCTGATGCCCCCGCCGATACCGGATACCAACCGCTGATCATCTGTTTCGCTTGCAACTGGTGTTCCTACGCGGCGGCGGATCTGGCCGGGGTTTCGCGCATCCAGTATCCGCCCAACGTTCGGATCATCCGGGTGATGTGCTCCGGCATGGTTCACCCCAATCTGGTGATCGATGCCCTCACCAAGGGCGCCGACGGCGTGCTGATGTGCGGCTGCCATCCCGGTGACTGTCATTACCGTGAAGGCAATCTCAAGGCGGAGTCGCGGGCGGAAGCCATTAAATTGATGTTGCAGGACTTCGGGCTGGAAGAAGAACGGTACCGCCTGGAATGGGTTTCGGCCTCTGAGGGCGCCCGTTTCGCCCAGGTGGTTACCGATATGGTGGCCCAACTGAAGGCGTTAGGCCCAAGCCCGTACCGGATGTAAGGAGGAACATGGAACTCAGCCGCCTGTTCGAAGGAAAGAAATTCATGTGGGACGGCAGGGCCTACGATAACGAGAGTGCCGCCCGGGAGCAAGCGCAAACGTATAAAGCCGATGGCTTTGAAGTGGGCGAACTTGCTGAAGAAGGTAAATACTACCTGTTCACTCGCCGGGTGGTCGTCAGTGTCCCTTAACAACCGCTTCGCCGGCCTTCTAGTTAACCGGCTTATGTATCTGGCAGTTAGCAACAAAAAACAAGGAGGATCTGAGCATGGTACGTGTCGCTGAGGAATGGTTTGCTGTATGCGGCGGCTGCGAAGTGTCCATTTTGGACATCGGAGAGCCGCTCCTTGATCTCTTGCCCAGCCTGGAGTTCGTTCATATTCCGGTTTTAATGGATCATAAACTCTTTGGACAGACCGGTGAAAAGACGAAAATGGAAATCCCGGATGCCGATGTCGGCATCATCACCGGCAGTATCCGCACCCAGGAAAACAAAGAACTGGCTGAGGAAATGCGCCGGAAATGTAAGATTATCATCTCGCTCGGTTCGTGCGCCAACTTCGGCGGCATCCCGGCGATGGGTAACATGTATACCAATGCCGAGATCTTCGATACCAACTATCGGAGCGGCTCCAGCACCGAGTTCGGTGAGACCCCCACCCAGAATCTACCGGCTCTAACTGACCGGGTGTATTCGGTCAACGAAGTTATCAAGGTGGATGTCTCCATCCCGGGTTGCCCGCCTACCCCGGAATGGATCGCCAGCGCCCTGGTCGCTCTGCTTGAAGGTAAAACATTTAGCCTGCCGGAACGCAGCGTTTGTGACGACTGCCCCACTGTCAGGGAGAAAAAAGCCCAGGTCGACATCCGCCGGCCGCTTCAGGCCGCGGAATTCACTCCCGGCCGTTACGACAACATGCGTTGCATGAATGAGCAGGGCATCCTCTGCCTGGGTCCGGCCACCCGCACCGGCTGTGGTGGATCTGAGAAGACCCCGCGCTGCATTAAGGCCTACATGCCCTGCCGCGGCTGCTACGGCCCCATCCGCGCCGGCGCCAACCCCATGGTGGACATGATGGGCGCCCTGTCATCGGTGGGTCTGGATCCGAAACAGATCGAAGATCGCATGGCCACGTTCAATCGCTTTATCGGCGCCGGGCGTCTGCGCCCCATGCCGGCCCGCAAATAATGGTAAAAGGAAAGAAATAGTATGAAAGAAATCGTTATTCAACCGGTTTCCCGTATCGAAGGCGGGGCCAAGATAACCATTAAGCTGGACGACAACGGTAATGTGGATGACGCCCAGGTAAATATCCTGGAACTTCGCGGCTTCGAGCGCTTCTGCATCGGGCGTCCGGTAGAGGAAATGCCCCGCATCACCACCCGCATCTGCGGCGTCTGCCCCTGGTCTCACCACCTGGCATCCGCCAAAGCCTGCGACGCTGTCTTCGGCGTCACCCCACCCCCGGCCGGACGGAAACTTCGTGAGTTGTGCAACAGTATCGCCTACATGGAAGAGCACATCCTTCACTTCTACTTCCTGGGCGGCGGCGACTTCGTGATGGGCCCCGATGCCGATTACGCGGTCAGGAATGTATTCGGTATCGCCCAGAAATTGCCGGATGTCGCCCGTAACGTGGTAAAGGTACGCCACATGTGCGCTCATATGCTGGAGATCATTGCCGGCAAGTCCATTCACCCTGCGGCGGCGGTCCCCGGCGGCTTCTCCAAACCCCTGATGGAAGAAGAGCGCAAGAAGCTCATTCCCATGGCGCAGGAAGCCTTCGAACTGGCTAAATTCTCCATCGACTACGCCAAGAAGAACATCTTCCCGGCTTACATCGAAGCTGTCAAAACGGTAGGCGTCATCAAGACCGGCTTCCTGGGTACGGTTAAAGACGACGGGACCATGGATCTCTACGACGGCAAACTGCGCATGATGGACGCGGAAGGCAAATACGAAGACTTTGAAGCCAAAGACTACCTTGACTACATCTCGGAGCACATCGAATCGTGGACCTACGTCAAATTCCCCTATAACAAGAAATGGGGCGAGTTCTCCATGGATCCCGAAAATCCGACCGGTATCTACCGCGTAAACACCCTGGCCCGCATGAACGTGGCTGATAAACTGAGCACTCCGCTGGCCCAGGCTGAATTGGAAGAGTTCCGCGCCGCCTTCGGCCGCCCGGCGCAGGCAACGCTGCTGTACCATTGGGCGCGCCTGATAGAAATTCTCTATAATGCCGAGAAGACGCTCGAACTACTCAACGATCCTGAAATCACCAGCACCAAGACCCGGGTGCCGGTAACTCCCCGGGCCGCCAGGGGCGTGGGCTGCACCGAAGCCCCCCGCGGCACCCTCATCCATGATTACACCACGGATGAGAACGGTCTGGTGACCGCGGCCAATCTGATCGTGGCTACTTGCCAGAATAACGCCCCGATCAACATGTCGGTCAAACAGGCCGCCAAGCTGCTGATCAAGGACGGCAAGTACGATCAGGGCATCCTGAACATGGTAGAGATGACCATCCGCGCGTACGATCCCTGTTTGTCCTGCGCCAGTCACGACCTGAACGGTCAGCTGGGCTGCAAACTGGATATCGTCGGCGCTGACGGAAAACTTATCGAGACACTGTCCAACCACTAATGGAATACATGCCGGATTACTACCGCAGGGACCTCCTGATATTGGGAGTGGGTAATCCGCTCTTCGGTGACGATGGATTTGGCCCGGCCGTGGCGGACGAACTGGAACGCCGCGGCCGGGTGCCGTCTTTTGCGGCAGTGCTCGATGTGGGTACCGGGGTACGGGAGATACTATTCGATCTCATCCTGGCCACCGAGCGCCCGCGGGAAGTGGTCATCGTGGACGCTCTGGACTGCGGACGGGAACCGGGGGAGATCTTCAAGGTGATGATCGATGAGGTGCCCGCCATAAAAAGTCATGACTTCTCGCTGCACCTTGCCCCGAGCTTGAACCTGCTGAAAGAACTACGGGATAACGCCGGAGTGACGGTGACCATCCTGGCCGCCCAGCCGGAACCAATACCGGAGATGGTCACCGGCGGTTTATCCACCGCGGCGCAAAAAGCGGTACAGGAAGCCTCCGACTACATCGAAGCGAATTACTTCAAGACCTGAAATTCTTCCCAAGTAGTAAGGGCACGGCACGCCGTGTCCTCCCCGTTCGTCAACTTGTAGGGGCGAGGCATGCCTCGCCCGCCCGATCGTCGCCTTTACGACAATACCCCCGCCCGGCACCAATTCGCGTCTCTCCCTTTCGTAAAGGGAGATTAAGAAGGATTTCGTCTCCCACGCCCCCGGCGGCATTCAACCGATAAAGACAGATATCAGGCGTTCTCGTCGGACCAGTTCTGCATGATGCGCTTGATGCGTTCCGCCAGTTTGGGGGAAGATCTCAGCCGCTGGATCAGCACGGGGCAGGCCTCTACCATGGAGTTTTGCACCGCCTGAGCCATATTGGCCAGCATGCCCTGCATCATGGCGTCATCCGGTATGTTGATGATTCCGCTTTGTTGTTGTGACTCCATCTGGCGGCGGACGTCTTCGGTGGAAAACCGCATCGGCATGGCGCAGGATTTGTACCAAGGGCATTCCCGGCACTGGGCGATGTTGCTGGCTTCACTGAGAATATCTTCGGTCATAATTTTTACCTCGATTGTTTTTGTAATCGTCGCTGCTGACGTCCCCGGCGGAGGCGGCCGGTCGCGTTGGACTACATCTAATTATACACCATGCGGCTAATCGAGTTTGCTTAAAGCCCTTTCCAGTTCCGCCTGACTGGCGAAGGCGCCAACTTGAAGATCGATGATTTCCCCTTCCTTATCAATGAGAAAGGTGGTAGGGGTAAAGCGGAGGCCGTAGCTAGCGGCCACGTCAGCGTTCACGTCTAGCAGGACCGGGAAAGTATAGCCATTCTGAGACATGAAAGTGTCCAGGTCTGCGGCGGAGTTCCTGATGGCGATGGTAAGGATGATGGTCTCATTGGCCGAATTATGGACTGCCTGGAAGTGCGGTAATTCCTCGATACATGGCGGGCAACTCAACTGCCAGAAATTGATTACCACCGCCTGACCCTGGAACTGGTTCAGGGACACAGTCTCGCCATTAAGGCTTTGAAGAGTAAAGCCGGGTGCGGTGCCCTTTGGTTCTGTGGCGCAACCGGCCAGAACGAGGACTATCACTACTAGTGCCGTAAAAACGCTTCGTTTGAACATGATCGTACCTTTTTTTTAATTATACCGCCAATACGTTGAGTTTACCCATTAGAATCAAGAACCCCACCGTCACCAGAGCGACACCGCCGATAATGTAAAACCAGATGGTGTAACGGCTCATCCGGCGGAGAAGGGGCAGCGCGGAACCCATGGCCAGGCCGATAGCCAGGAAAGGAATCCCCAGGCCAAGGGAATAGACCAGCAAGAGCCCACTGCTTTGCCACATGGTATCACCGGTAACTGCCATGGTGAGGATGCTGCCCAGGATAGGGCTGACGCAGGGTGTCCAGGCGAAGGTGAAAACGGCGCCGGTCATGAAAGAGCGCAGGTAGCCTCCCCTCCCGACCCGTACGTTGATCCTTTTTTCGAAATTCAGCCCGGGGAAACGCGCCGCCGCCAGCATATATGCGCCGAATAGAACCAGTATCGATCCGGTCACGTAGCGCACGACTGCCGAGTCGGAACTGATGAAACTGCCGGTCAGGCCGGCAATCGCGCCGAGAGCGGTAAAGATCAAGCTGAATCCGAGCACGAAGGCGAGTGCGTGGAAGAAGAAAACCGGGCGATTTAGAGTTTGAACCTTGCCAGGATCGAGAAATTCAGGCCCGGCCAGTGCCGAAAGATACACCGGCACCATTGCCAAAATGCAGGGAGATAGAAAGGAAACCAAACCGGCTCCCAGAGCCACCAGCAGATTTACGTTTTCCATCGTTGCCTTACGATTATATCATGTTGTCGGGGGAACCAATGAAAGCAGTAATTTAGCTTGACGATAATTAACCACAATAGGTGGTAACTTTACCGTTTATCCGTCTTGAGTGTATACTTGGTCGCCGGTTATTAGGTTGCGACATGTCGAGAGGAGTCATTAAACGTTGAAGGTTTATCACATCGCTTATGAGCCGTCCTATGGTTCAGTGGACATCCATATATGGACCAAGTGTACGCTTGATTGCAAAGCGTGTTATACCAATTGGGAGCTTTACGATTTCAGCCTGTACGACGACGCCATTGCTGAAATCATAACCCGTGAGCGCCAGACGCCTCCGGATAAATTCCTGGCTTACGACGAAGTCATCGGATTATTGAAGCCTCTTGAGATCAAATATGCTGTTTTCATGGGTACCGAAGCTGCGCTCGATCCGGAATTGCCCAAACTTGCCAAAGAACTTCATGAAAAATGGCATTCCTACAACATCCTTTTGACTAACGGCATGGTCATGCCCGACCTCGCCGATATCGACCAGGTAATTTTCAGTATCAAGGCCTTTTCCGAGGATATCTACCGGGAATATACCGGCCGGTCCAATAAATCCGCCCTCAAGAACTTCGCAGAAATTGCAAAATCGGGAAAGAACCTTCATGCGGAAGTAGTCTATATTCCGGAGTTGATTGAAGCGGATGAGATCGAAAAGGTAGCCCAGTTCGTCGCATCCATCGACCCGAACATTCCGTTCCGTATCGACGCTTATTTTCCGGTGCCGGAATGTCCCTGGCGCCCAGCATCGAACGCCGAAGTGGAGCACGCGGCGGAGCTGGCCAAGAAACACATGAAGAACGTTACCATCCTGACCCTCGATATGAAACGCATCGGCGACAAGGCACTGCGTATTTTCTGATAGCCATTGTTCGTCTCCGGTATGGCAATCCTTTTCCGTTCTGACGCGGCTTCACAGATCGCGTGAGCGATCAAAGGTTTTGTCGGAACAGGGTACAGAATTTACAAATCAGGTGCGTCTGTGACGCTCTTCTGTACCCGCGTTCGGTTGCAGTGTTTATGGCAGGTCGGTTTACACATCCAAATGCCTCTTCGTAATCCCACGGCTTTCTGATTGTACGCTGCCGGTTATTACCGGTTGGCCAGCAATATTGAACCGCCTACACACATTGGCCTTTTCCAAATCATAAAATATCTTGCAGGGTTGACATGCTGGGTGGATTTCACTATACTGAACACAAATAAAATTAATCAAAAGCAAGTCTAATTGTATAACACAAAAAAAGGAGGGATCCCAGGTGGAATTCCAAGGCAAACCAATACGCATAGGCAAGAAAATGATCATACTTGGAATCGCGGCGCTCAGTATTATTTTGCCGCTAGGGTTGACCGCATGCGGTACGGACGCTGTGACTCCGCCCCAGACAACGGATTCGGCTGTATTCCCGATGACTATCACTGATGATGCGGGTAGAACAGTAACAATTGCCAAACAACCTGAGAAGATAGTGTCTTTGATTCCTAGTCATACCGAAAACCTTTTCGCGTTAGGGGTGGGCAACAAGGTTGTTGGCGTCGATGATTTTAGCGATTATCCGCCGGCGGCTTTGGATAAGCCCAAGATGGGTAACTTATTCTCAGTGAACTATGAAGCTATAGTAAGCGCCGTTCCTGATCTTGTTTTAGTAGATATTTCCGCGGTTGGTATGGGTGTGGTTGACCAGCTGACGAACGTATTGGGGAACACCCCGGTCGTGGTGATAAAGGGCACCAGCGTATCAAGTTTTCAAGAAGTTTATGATTCTATCGGGCTCATGGGAAAAATCGTCGGGGCACCCGAGAAGGCTGAACAGATAGTATCCGACATGAAGGCAAGGGTTAAGGCAGTAACGGATAAAACCAGCGGACTTACAGCCGCGCAAAAACCGCGGACCGTTTACATCATCTGGCCTGAGCCGATGTATATTCATGGTAGTAATGGTTTGGGCTCCGCGTTGATCGTGGCTGCCGGAGGATTGAATATATTCATCGATAACACCGGTGATGCTGTACAACTGGAAGAGCTTGTCAGTCGCAACCCTCAGATTATTCTGGCTTCAGCCAGCGAAAGTATGGGGGATTTTGCCTATCAGTTCGCTTTGACCGATTCGAGGCTTGACACTACCGAAGCCAAAATTAATGGTGCTATATATGGGATGAATGACGATTTTACCGCACGTCCGGGTCCTCGGCTGGTCGAGGGATTAGAATCTATGGCCAAACTATTGCACCCTGAATTGTTTGGTTAAAGCGATTTGGTACTTCGTCGGCATCGATCTACAGAATTTGGAATGAGGGAATATATGAAAGCCGGTAAAATAGTCACCTTAGCAACGGCGCTGCTCGTGGCGGTTCTTGGACTCAGTTTAATTCCCGGTTGTACCGAGGAAGAAACGCCGATAGTAATTCCTGAAACGATTTATCCGTTGACCATTGTCGATCAACTGGACCGAACAGTCACGATCAACGCAGAGCCACAGCGGATCATCTCCCTGGCTCCCAGCAACACCGAAATCGTATATGCGCTTGGATTAGAAGATAAGCTGGTCGGCGTTACTACCTATTGCAACTATCCGGCGGCCGCGTTGGAAAAACCAAAGGTTGGCGGGTTTTCGACAGCTGATGTCGAATTGATAACCGCAGCGCAACCGGATCTCATCATCGCTGCCAATATCCATGCGAGTAAGGTAATTCCGCAACTCGAAGCACTAGGATTTACGGTCATCGCTCTAAGTCCGGATAATCTTAACGAGGTTCTTGAGGCAATCGAGATGGTGGGTAAAGTGGCAAACGTGAATGAGATTACTCAACCGCTGGTTGACGGGCTTACTGCTCGGGTCAATGCCGTAACCAGTAAAACTCAGACCCTGAATCAAAGTCAGTTAACCCGCACGTTCTATATCGTCTGGCATGAGCCGCTGCAGAGTATCGGTAGTACCTCCTTTATTAACAGCCTGATAAGTGTCGCCGGCGGTGTGAATATTGTCGGGGAGATAAACGAAAAATATCCCAAGGTCAGCCCGGAAACCGTACTTGGGAAAGATCCTCAGGTAATCATCGCCCAGATCGGTATGGGGTCTGGTGAGGATCTGCCGCTGCAGTGGGCAAAAACCGAGCCTTTGCTGGCAAGTGTAAGCGCCAGAGTGAACGGTCAGGTTTTCGGAGTGATTTCTGATGTCGTCGGGCGTTCCGGCCCGCGGATCGTGGACGCGTTGGAAGAATTGGCAAAGATGATTCACCCGGAGCTTTTCAGTTAGAATACGGGGTGGGTCGGTGAATTTACCGGCCCACCCTTTCTGATCTTGTTATTGAGGAAACAATTTATTTGAGCGTATCTGATATTCAGGCTCGAGCGGCGGCGATTTCTAAGACCTGGAAAAGCCGCACGATTGCAATCGGGATTCTCTTTATCGTTCTCGTGTTGGTCGGTGTCTTTGCCATTACACTGGGCAGTGTCCAGATACCGTTCGGCACCACTTTTGAGATTTTGTTCTCAAAGCTTCCCTTCATCACCTCAGATCCGGATTGGTCCCCCGCTTTTGAGACTATCATCACCAATATCCGGTTGCCGCGGGTAATGCTGGCAGGTATCGTTGGACTGGCATTAGCGGTAGCTGGCGCTTCCTATCAGGGACTGTTCCGTAATCCCCTGGCTGATCCGTACTTGATAGGAGTCGCCCAGGGTGCCGCGCTTGGTGCGGTATTGGGCTTTTTATTCCCGGTGGCTTTTCTCGGCGGGACGATTATTCCGATTTTTGCCTTCATTGGGGCTTTGGTCAGTGTGGGTGTCGTTTATATGCTTGCCAGGGTGGGAGGTATGATACCGGTCACGACGCTTATCCTGGCCGGCGTGGCCATGGGTTCTCTTTTCTCGGCTATGGTATCTTATTTGATAACTATCAGCGGGGACAAGATCCATGGCATCATATTTTGGATGATGGGCAGTTTTTCATCCAGCCAGTGGTCTGAGGTCAGGATAACCTGGCCGCTTATTCTTGTGGGAGTGGCGATAATTTTCCTGTTTGCCCGGGCACTGAACATCATGCAGCTTGGCGAAGAACAGGCAAAACAACTGGGCGTTGACGTTGAGAAGGTCAAGATTATCTTATTGGCCGTTTCCACGTTAATCACCGCCGCCGCGGTTTCTTTTGTCGGCATTATTGGGTTTGTCGGCATTATCGTTCCCCATGCGGTACGGTTGATCTGGGGACCGGACCACCGGTTTTTGTTACCGCTTTCAGCTTTGGTTGGGGCGATTTTCATGATCCTGGCTGACATTGTGGCCAGGACGCTGCTAGCACCGACAGAAATACCTATCGGTATTATAACCGCCATATGCGGCGCTCCATTTTTTCTGTATCTGCTTAGAAAACGCACCAAGGTGTTGTTCTAATCATGCTTACCATTGAATTAAAGAACGTATCCGTTTCTTACGGCGAAAAAGAAGTAGTTCATGATGTCAGTTTCCGCATGGTCCCGGGAGAAATGGTCGGGTTGGTCGGTCCCAATGGTTCGGGCAAATCCACTCTGATCAAATCTTTAAGCCGGATTCTAACGCCGGTTAAAGGGAGCATTACCGCCAACGGTGATGATATCTCACGTCTTGGAAGGCGCGAGTTAGCCAAACTCATCAGTGTTGTCCCCCAAACCCCTTGGCTGCCCAGCGCCTATACCGCTTTTGAGATAGTTCTCATGGGCAGGAATCCCCATTTAGGGCCTCTTCAATATGAAGGAGAAAAGGACCTGACCATCGCCTGGGATGCTATGGAAAGGGCAGGCGTCCAGCAGTTCGCAGAGCGCAGAATTTCCGAGCTTTCCGGCGGTGAAATACAGAGTGTTTTGATAGCCAGAGCGCTTGCTCAGCAAACCGAGGGCATTCTGCTGGATGAACCTACGGCCAATCTGGATATCGGGCGACAGATCGATGTGTTGAATCTGATCAAAGAGGAATGTCACCAACGTCATCTCACCGTCATCGCCGCCATTCATGATTTGAATTTGGCGGCGCATTATTGTGAAAAACTGGTCCTGATACGGCGCGGTGAATTATTCGCTTTCGGTACGCCGGCTGAAGTGATTACAACTGACAATATTTGCCAGGTATACGGGCCCGGGTCCTATGTCCACGCTCACCCGCTGACAGGATTGCCCGCGGTCCTGCCTCGGGTCGGTAATATTAAAGAAAACAGATGTGGATAAACGGTGCATGAGTAAAGACACCCGTAGCGAAGTATTAGGCTGCTTTCACGGCGTTACCGCTGAGATCGTCCATCACCGGATCTGGAATGAGCCTTCCAACGCCTTGCTCCTGTACCTGCCTGAGCCGCAGCGGACACTGTCCGGGTTGCAAGGGTATCGTAAAGCCAGCGTCGTGGCTAACTGCCATATACCGCAACCATTATGGATGAAACTTCATGACCCTGAATGTGATTGGCGCGGCTATTTCCGGCAGATCCTTAAGTCGAATTCTCTCGGCTGCAACCTGTCGCTGGACAACGCCACCATGCTTTCCACCGGCGTGACCATGGAGCACTTAGCCTGGAGCGAGGCGACCGACGGGGAGTTATGGGCTATGGCGTTTGTCACCGCCGGCGTCGAGGGTAACGCCCTGCGGGTCGGAGTGGATACCGGCCGGCATCACAACCCGGTGGGCACCATCAACACCATCGTTTTTTCTTGCGCCGAACTCACCCAGGCGGCGCTGGCGGCGTCCTTCATCACCATCACTGAGGCCAAGGTGGTCGCCTTGGAGGATATGGGGATCAAGAGCGCCTACACTCCTTCGCTTCAGGCCACCGGCACCGGTACCGACCAGATCGTGACCGTGTCCGGCAAGACCGCAAAGTGTACATATGTCAGCGGACATACTAAAATAGGCGCACTGATGGCCCGCGCGGTCACCGCCGCTACCAAGGAAGCCATCGCAAAACGCCGCAAGGTGCTTTATAGTTAGGGAGCTCCGTTGGACATAATACTGATTCTGCTGGTCGCCCTGGCGGTTGAGTTTATTATTGGCGACCCGCCCAACGCCATTCATCCCGTGGCGTGGCTGGGCAAGGTCATTTCTTTTTTTGAACGCTTCGGCCTCCGGGCCGGCAAGACTTATCAGTTCCTTTACGGCGCGCTAATTACCGTTATCCTGATGCTGGCCGTCGCGGCTGCTGCCTGGTTTCTGGTTGAATGGCTCAAGAGCATTCATTATATCCTCTATATCGTCGTCACCGGTATTCTGCTCAAGGTCAGCTTCAGCTTCGTGTATCTACGCAAGACCGCTCTGCACATCAAGCAGCTTATTGAGAAGGATGAGACTATCGACCAGGGGCGTTTCGAGTTGAGGGCTCTGGTCAGCCGCGATACTTCGAAATTATCGCGGCCGTACCTCGTGTCGGCCACTGTTGAGTCGGTCTCGGAGAGCCTTTGCGACAGCTTGGTATCGCCCATATTTTTCTTTTTACTGTTTGGGTTGCCGGGCGCCTTCGCCTTCCGCGTGGTCAGCACCTTCGACAGCATGGTTGGCTATCGCGGTAAATACGAATATCTGGGTAAGTTTCCCGCCCGCCTCGACGACGTCCTTAATTATATCCCGGCGCGCCTCTCCGCCTTGGTGGTGATCGTCGCCGCTTACCTTACGAAGATGGGAGCCCGCCGAGCCTGGCACATTGCCAAATCGGATCATCTCAAGACCGAGAGCCCGAATGCCGGCTGGCCGATGGCGGCGGCGGCGGGGGCGCTGGGGGTACAGTTCGAGAAGATCGATCACTACCGACTGGGTAGGGCTGACCGCCCGATGACACCCGATGTCGTCGAGGATTCTTTGCGTCTGATCAACAGCGCCACTATGGTCTGGTTCATCATTTGCTTTGCCGTAGGGGGGATGATCATTGCTCTCACCTAGGCCGGAGATCGCCGCTCTGGAAGCCTGCTATCACGGCGGGCCGAACTATGCCGAATTCGAAAAACTCGGCATTGACCCGGACGATGTCCTCGATTTCAGCTCCAATTCCAACCCTTACCCTTTCAAACTCGATTTCAACCTGGAAAACGTGATCATCGACCATTATCCGGATTCGGATTCGACGGACCTAAGAAGAATCATTGCTTTTCAAAATGGCCTCGACGCTGATAGCGTCATCTTCGGCAACGGCAGCATGGAGATCATCCGGCTGGTAGCCCAGGCCTATTTCAGTACCGGCGACCGGGTGCTAATTCTGAAGCCGACATTCGGGGAATACGAGTTGGCGTGCCGCATCGCCGGCGCAGAGATCATCGAGTTGTGGGCTGAAGAAAAGGATAATTTCAGGTTCGATGTAAAACGGTGCATCGACCTGATCAAGCAGTTGAAGCCCAAAGCGCTCTTCCTCTGCAACCCCGACAACCCCACCGGCCAGTACTTGACCAGGGCCGAGATCGAATCGGTGTTGTCGTCGATGGACGGCGGCCTCGTCATTCTCGATGAAGCCTATATCGCTTTTACCGAGGGCGCCTGGAGTTCGGTCGATCTGGTACCCGGGGGCAATCTGATCATCGTCCGGAGCATGACCAAGGACTATGCCCTTGCCGGTTTGCGTTTGGGTTATGCCATGGCTCATCCGGACATCATCGAGAACCTGTGCAAGGTCAAACCGCCCTGGAACGTGAACGCGGTAGCCCAGCGGACCGGCCTCCAGGCACTGGCTGACAACGCCTATATCCTGCGTAGCGACAGCCTTCTCCGCAAGAACCGGGATTACCTTATCGGTGAATTCACCTCGTTAGGCTACCGGATCGTGCCGACGCGCACCAACTTTTTCCTGATGAAGGTCGGCCTGGCGGGTGAATTCCGTATGGCGCTCATGAAGCACGGCGTCATCGTCAGAGATTGCACTTCCTTCGGTTTACCCGACTATGTTCGCATCGCCCCGCGAACGCTCCCAGAATGCCGTCGCCTGGCACAGGCGGTTAGATCATTGAGCTGGGGGACGGACAACGTAACAAATCATCAATGCCCCGGATAAGCATCGATTCTTCTCGGTCTCTTCACCAATAATTAGATGGTCGCGATATCAGGCACCCCTTCGCGTCTCTCCCTTCCGTAAAGGCTTGTCCTGAGTGAAGCGAAGGATAGATTATGAGGGATTTATGATGCCCCCGTTACATCGGATGTCACCGACCTGTTTATTTTCCAAACCCGCCAAAATCCTATTGACAATTCCTTTACTAGGGCCTTATCATATGTTCTCTATACCTTGCCATTGTATAGCCGATGGCAGTACATAATACGTCCGTTGGGACATGCCGCGCTTGAACCAACGGAATCGGGGCCGAGTCCTCCCGTGAATCCCGGACTGTCAATAACAACAGGAATTGAATCATTTGTTTTATAACCCTGACAACTCTTGGAACTTGCGATTTGAGACTCGCGACCCGGAAAATGAATTGAGTTATTTGATTCAATTTGTTGTTGCGAAACAATCTCGCGTTTGGACAACCGGATCCTAATCGTCGAAAATCGGAATTGTTTCCTGAAAAAAGCATTGCGAAAAAACAAATAATCAGTTTCTCTAAATCGGTCCGCTGGCCACACGGTGAGTGAGCGACAGAAAATAATGAAAAAGGGGAATAAAAATCATGGGTGAATTACTCAACAAGACCATAGCGTCCATCAAACCGCTGGATGATGCAGCGATGAAGAAAGCTTCCGCCCGGCAGGATATGCTGACCAAACCCCAGGGTGCGCTGGGCCGCCTGGAGGAGATCTCGATCCGGCTGGCCGGTATTCAGGGTAAAACACTGCCGGTCATCAAGGATAAAGCTATCATTACCATGGCCGGAGACCACGGCGTGGTGGCCGAAAAAGTCGGCAATTATCCCCAGGAAGTTACCCCCCAGATGGTGCTCAATTTCGTCCGCGGCGGCGCGGCGATCAACGTCATCGCCCGTCAGATCGGCGCCAGGGTGGTCGTGGTCAACATGGGCGTCGCCGGTGAACTGCCCGCCGATATCCCGGTGGTCGATAAACTCGTCGCCAGGGGTACCGCCAATATCGCAAAGGGTCCGGCCATGACCGAAGCCCAGGCCATTCAGGCTGTCGAAGCCGGCATCGAGGTGGTCAACGCCGAGATCGACAAAGGCCTGGACATCGTCGGTACCGGGGACATGGGCATTGGCAACACCACCCCCTCCGCCGCCATCTGCGCCGTCATGACCGGTCAGGCTGTGGGTAAGGTAACCGGACGCGGCACCGGTCTTTCCGATGAGCAGCTGGAGCATAAGATCAAGGTCATCGAAGGCGCTATCACCCTCAATAACCCTGACCCGAAGAACGGTCTCGACGTTCTCGCCAAGCTCGGCGGTTTCGAGATCGGCGGTATCGCCGGCGTGATCCTGGGTGCGGCTGCCCGCGGTGTACCGGTAGTCGTCGACGGATTCATTTCCGGCGCGGGCGCCCTAATCGCTGAAGCTCTGGCGCCCTTGTCCCGGGAGTATATGTTCCTCGGTCACCTGTCGGTGGAACCCGGGCACAGGATCATGGCCGAAAAACTCGGTCTGAAACCGATTGTCACCCTGGATCTGAGATTAGGCGAAGGCACCGGCGCCGCCATCGGCATCTTTATCGCCGAAACATCCACCAGGTTGCTGGCAGAAATGGCCACTTTCGGCGAAGCCGGTGTCTCTGAGGCGGAATAGCTTAAACAAGATTGCGATGGCTTAGAGAGGTTTAAAGAGAAAAAGTGTCATTCTTGGCGGCTTTGCGATTTTTGACCAGCATCCCAATTCCGTTCCGGCGGGAGAACTGGGATCGCCCTCTAAGCCAGCAGCAGTTTGCCCGCTCGCTGGTGTATTATCCGTTCATCGGTCTCGTTATCGGTGGCATCCTGTGCGGCCTGTACTGGCTTTTCAGCCACTTTCTACCGGTCTTCCTCGCTGATGCCCTGCTGCTCGGCAGCCTGGTCATGCTGACCGGCGGACTGCACCTGGACGGGGTTATCGATACCTTCGACGGACTGGCTGGCGGCCACCGGGTGCCGGAGCGCCGCAAGCAGATCATGAAGGAACCGGGCGCCGGTGCTATCGGCGTGGTGGCGGCTATCGTGCTGCTGCTGTTAAAATTTACGGCACTTATCAGCGTTCCGGAATCGGTGATCTACTCTGCCCTCATCCTGATGCCGGTGCTCAGCCGCTGGGCGATGGTGTATGCTGTTTTCAGGTACCCTTACGCGCGGGAGCAGGGGATGGGTAAGGAGCTTAAAGGCGGTTCCGCGGCCATCGTTCCGGTGCTGGCGACCCTATCTGCTTTGGCGATCGCTGCCCTAACCGCGGGCTGGCGGGGAATCGTGGCCATGCTGGTCATCTGGCTCCTGACGGTGATGCTGGCCCGCTTTTTCCAGGGGAAGTTCCAGGGACTCACCGGGGACACCTACGGAGCGATCAATGAGATCAGTGAGTTTGCCGTATTGCTTTTAGTCGTGCTATTCTCTTTCAACAATTGGTTCTAGGAGAATAATTAGTGCGACTGATCCTGATCCGGCACGGCAAAACCGCCACCGACAATCCGGAAAAATGCCACGGTTTCACCGATATCGATCTTTCTGAAGAAGGTTACCGCCAGGCCGAACGACTGGCCGCCCGTTTCCGCGATGAGAAGATAGACATCATCTATTCAAGCACGCTGAAGCGCGGCGTCGCTACCGCGGGTATTATCGCTGCCAATCGCGACGTCGAGATACGCAGTGCTCCGGAGCTCAACGAGGTCGATTTCGGACGGATAGAGGGTATCACCTTCAGTGAGGCCTGCGCGCTGTATCCCGATGTCGGAGAATTATGGCGCTGTGGTAGTACCGAGCTTTGTTTTCCGGAGGGTGAAGATTTCACCGGATTTTCCACCAGGGTTAGCACCTTTCTCGAACGATTGAAACATCATGGGGATGAAGAGACCATCATGATCGTCGGTCATGGCGGACCTCATAAAATCTTGCTGTGTGGTCTTCTTGGGTTGCCCTGGGAGCACTACTGGAAATTCCGGTTCGAGATGGCTTCGGTCAGTATCATAGACATCTATGGGACTGGCGCTTTGCTTGAAAAACTGAGCGATACTTCCCATTTGGCCCAATAGCGAGGGTATGGATATGGATCGAAAGACGATACTGCTAATCGGCGGCGCCCGCAGCGGTAAGAGCAGCTACGCGGAAGAACTGGCGCGGGAGATCGGCGGAGAAGTGTTATTCGTGGCCACCGCCGAAGCCGGTGATGCGGAGATGCAAACCCGCATAGCGGCGCATAAAAAATCCCGACCTGCTCATTGGCACACCTTGGAAGCGCCATGCGGGGTTGGCGGTTGCATCGCCCTGGACACGAGGAGCTACGATGTGGTGGTCCTGGACTGCGTCACCCTCCTGGTGAACAATATCCTTTGCAAGCACATGGCCGTTCAGGGCGATGACGTCAGCCAGAAGGCTGTTGAGGAAGATGTCAAGTCCGAAATAGGCGCCGTCATCGAATGTATGCGGAAGAGTCCCGCTACATATGTCATGGTGACTAACGAAGTTGGCGAAGGTATTATCCCGCTGGGCGCCTCCACCCGGATTTACCGCGACGTGCTGGGGAGGGCTAATCAGATGCTGGCGCGGGCGGTCGACGAGGTTTACCTGATGGTTGCGGGTATTCCGCTCCGTGTAAAGCCGCAACGGTAGATTATCGAATTGGCACTTGGTAGAGCGTAATAAAGTAAGGGCGGCTCAGCCGAGCCGCCCTTTGCCGTTCGATCGTTTGGGTCCGTTTAGATCAGTTTTTCGATCTTAGTCTCCAGCGTGCTCTCCGGTACCGCGCCTACGACCGTGTCCTCGACTTTGCCGGCTTTAAAAAACATGAGGGTGGGAATGGACATGACCCGGAATTGTCCCGCCGTCTTCTGGTTTTCGTCCACGTTCATCTTGCAGAACTTGAATTTATCCTTGTGTTTCTCTTCCAGCTTATCTACAACCGGGGCCACCATGCGGCAGGGACCGCACCATGGAGCCCAGAAGTCTACCAGCACCGGTAATTCTGATTTGACCACTTCCGCGTCAAAAGTATCGTCGGTAATTTCCAGCGGCATAGTTCACCTCTTTCTGAAGACTATTCTAAAATAGTAACGCTTTAATGGAGATAGGTCAAACGCTATGGGCATTCGATCAAGGCTTCAACCATAGCCTGCAATTGGCCGGTGGTGAAATTCTTGACCACGATACCTTGTTTGGGGCAAGTGGCCATGCAGACGCCGCAACCGCGGCATTTCACCGGGTCGGACTCGACAGTCTTTTTAACCGCCCCGTTACTACTGTATTCGATCAGGGTGATGGCGTCGAAGGGGCAGGGATCGACGCAATAGGCGCAGCCATCGCAATTGGCTTCAATCACCTCTGAGATACAGGGTTCCAGGGAGATACTGCCCTTGGCGATGGTCGCCAGCACCCGTGCCGCCGCCGCCTGGGCCTGGGCCACGGTTTGGGGGATATCTTTCGGTCCCTGGGCGCAACCGGCCACAAAGACTCCTTCGTTCATCGTAGCGACAGGGTCGAGTTTGGGATGGCGTTCCAGGAAAAAGCCGTCGGCGCTGCGCGACAGGCCGAATAAACGGCCCACCGCTTCGGCGTCCTTCTGAGGTTCAACGGCATTGGCCAGTACCACCATATCCACAGGCACCCGCAGTACGGCGCCCAGGAGAGTATCCTCGACGATAGCTATGAGTTTACCCTGTGTTTCCTCGCCGATAGTCTGATCGGTTATTTCGGCTACCTTGCCTCGAATGAAATTGACGCCCTCCTCGGCGACCCGCCTTGAAAACTCCTCGTAACCCTTGCCAACACACCGCAGGTCGATGTACATCTGATAAACGCTGGCGCCGGTGCGTTCCCTGATAAGATGAGCCTGTTTCAGAGAGTACATGCAGCATATCTGTGAACAGTACTCATGATAATTCTTGTCCCGGCTGCCGACGCAATGGACAATGGCAACGCTTTCCGGCTTGCGGCCGTCTTTCAGGCGTATCTCACCGCTGGTCGGACCCGATGCGTTGGCCAGCCTTTCGAATTCCAGGCCGGTAATGACATTCTCGAATTTTCCGTAACCGAATTGCGTGATAATGGAGGGGTCGAACATCTCGTAGCCTGTGGCGACGATGATGTTTCCAACTTCGATCTCCACATCTTTCGGCTGCTGCTCGAAATCGATGCACTTGGGTTCACAAACCGTCAGGCACTGGCGGCAATCGGAGCAACCTCCGCAGTTCAGGCAGCGCGCGGCTTCGGTCACCGCCTGGGCTTCGGTCAGGTTGAGTTCGGTCTCGGCAAACGAGGTGGTTTCTGCGGGTCTGTGCGAAATCGCGACCCGCGGTGCCTTGATGATACCTTTGATCGATGGACGTGCGATATTTGGTTGCGTTTTCCAGTTGGCTTTGAGGTCTTGTTCATTCAGGTAACGATCGATGGATAACGCAGCCTCTTTGCCGGCGGCGATGGCTTCGATGACGGTGGCCGGGCCGGTAACGGCGTCACCACCGGCGAAAACGCCTTTGAGGCTCGTCGCCAACGTTATCGGGTCGGCTTTGATGGTACCGTTCGGTTGATGCTCGATTTCGTCAAAGGATCCCTCACCGACTAATTGCCCGACGGCTGTAATGATATTATCGGCGTCGATATCGAATTCGCTACCCTCAACCGGCATCGGTTTACGCCTGCCGCTCGAATCCGGTTCTCCCAACTCCATCCTTGTGCAACGCACACCGGTGACCCTACCGTCCAACTCGATAACAGCTACCGGGCTGGTGAGTAACGTCAATTTCACACCTTCAGCCTCGGCGGCGGCGATCTCCTCGGCTATAGCCGGCATTTCGGCGCGGAAACGACGATAGAGGATAGTAACTTCTGTAGCGCCCAACCTTATGGCGGTCCGAGCTGCGTCCACAGCGGCATTGCCGCCGCCGATCACTGCGACCTTTTGTCCGAGGGGCGGTGCTGTGCCTTTTTTGACTTGTTTGAGGAAGTCTATGGCGTTGAAAACACCCCTGGCTGTCTCGCCGGGAATACCCAGCTTTTGGCTCCGCCAGGCGCCGCAGGCGATGAAAACCGACTGGTACCCTTTTTGTTCAAGCTGGTCGATGGATTCGATGGCAGTACCCGTTAGGATCTCGGCGCCGAGTTCCTTGAGATATGCGATATCATTATCCAGCGACGCTTCCGGTAGCCGGTAGGCCGGTATGCCGTAACGCAACATGCCGCCGGGTTGTTCATCGGCTTCGAAAATTGTAACCGGATAGCCCAGTTTCAAGAGGTCGTAAGCGCAGGCTAAACCGGCGGGACCGGAACCGACGACGGCGATCCTCTCGGTGCGGTTTATCGCCGAGGTTGCCGCTCCTCGACCGTGATTCAGTTCATAATCGGCGATGAAGCGTTTCAGGGCGCGGATAGCGACGGCTTCGTCCAGGTCGCCCCGGCCGCATTCGGATTCACAGGGATGGGTGCATACACGACCACAGACCGCGGCAAAAGGCATGGTGCGCCGTACCACTTCAAGGGCTTCGACGAACTTTCCCTGGGCGATGAGGGCGATGTAGCCCTGGGCATTGACGCCAGCAGGACAGGCGACACGGCAGGGTGGTGTACCGCGACGGTCTATGGTGTAAGTATTGGGCACGGACTGGGGGAACGGCCGATAGGCTGCTTTGCGTTCAGCAAGTCCGAGATCGAATTCCGATGGTACTTTCACCGGGCATATCGTAGCGCAGTCGCCACAGCCTTTGCAGTCTTTTTCGTTAACGTAACGGGGTTTCCGTTTGACGGTCACCTTGAAATTCCCGGCATGGCCGTTGACGGCGGCTACCTCGCTGTAAGAAAAAAGAGAAATGTTGGGGTGTTGCCCGGTCTGGCTCATCTTGGGCGTGGATATACAGGCGGCGCAGTCCAGTGTCGGAAAGGTCTTGTCCAGTTGCGCCATGTGGCCGCCGATGCCGGGATTCTTTTCGACCAAGTAAACCTGGTTACCGGATTCAGCGATCTCCAGGGCGGCAGTGATGCCTGCGATACCGCCGCCGACGACCAGTGTATTTGTATTAACAGCGATACTTCGAGGTTCGAGCGGTTGCTGTAAAGCAACTCGGCGCACCGCCGCGCGCACCATGTCTTTAGCCTTGGCTGTTGCCGCCGCTTTATCGCAATTGACCCAGGCACAGTGTTCCCGGATATTGGCCATATCGAGAAGGTAGGGGTTGATCCCGGCAGACTGAAGGGCGCGCCGGTAGGTTTTTTCATGCATCGTTGGGGAGCAGGCTGCAATCACGACCCGGTTGAGTGAGTTCTCGCGAATATCGCTTTTGATGATCTCTTGGCCTGGATCGGAACACGTGTATTTGTTTGTACGGGATATGACGACTCCGGGTAACGTTCCGGCGTAGTCGGCCACCGAAACCACGTCGACAACGCCGGCGATGTTGATGCCACAGTGACAGATATAGACGCCGGTCCTGATCTCTTCGTTCATAAGAGCCTCCTTAAGGCTCAAAGAGCCTGGATAATGAGTTCGCTGATGTCTAAGATGGAGAAGCCGTCGGGTAGCGGCTGATTGAGGCCACTGTCCTTGAAATTGGACAAGCAATACGGGCAGGCGGTGACAAGCGTATCGGCACCTGTGGCCGCAGCTTGTTGGATTCTGTTTTCGCTGAAACGTTCAGCGCGCGGTGTCTCCATCCAAATACGCCCACCACCGCCCCCGCAGCAAAGACTCTCGGCTCGGCCGGGTTGTAGTTCAACCAGTTCAACACCGGGAACGGCACCGATGACTTCCCTGGGTTCTTGATAAACCCCGTTGTGTCGTCCCAGGTAACAGGGGTCGTGGTAGGTAATTTTACGGTTGACGTGACTCTGGAACTTCAGCCGGCCGGCGGCGAGCAGATCCGCCAGCAATTGGCTGGTATGAATGACCTCAAAGCGGCTGCCGAGTTCCGGGTATTCGTTTTTCAACGTATGGTAACAATGAGGTGAATTGACGATAATCCTGGTGACCTTGTTTTCGGAAAACAGGGTGGTGTTCCCACCGGCAAGTTGCTGGAAGAGCGCTTCATCGCCTGCCTTGCGGGCACTCTCACCACAACAGACGACGTTTTCGATAACACCGTAGTTTACTCCGGCGGCGGTGAGAACCTCAGCGGTTGATCTCACGGCATTCCTTAGAGCCGGATCGAATGCCGTCACGCAACAAGGAAAAAACAGGTATTCGGTAGCGGCATCGAAAGTTTTGATATCGAGGCCTTGCGCCCAGGCATTACGGGTATCGGCGGATTCACCCATTGGATTGCCGGTGGCGGATAGGTTTCTGAGGGCACCGGCTAGGGGTGCCGGGGCTTCGGCGATACCCATACCGATAACCGCCCGTCGCAACGCGCGCATGATATCGATGA
This sequence comes from Dehalogenimonas sp. THU2, assembly GCF_039749495.1. NCBI lineage: Bacteria > Bacillati > Chloroflexota > Dehalococcoidia > Dehalococcoidales > Dehalococcoidaceae > Dehalogenimonas > Dehalogenimonas sp. THU2. Next base: position 99,732 of record NZ_JBDLLU010000003.1, read on the forward strand.
TAGGGACGTCACGCGGGCAGCGCTGGACGCATTTATTACAGGTGACACAACGCCAGACATTGTCGATCTCAAAATCTGTCAACCCTAGCCGGGCTTCTTCGAACATTCGCCTTGGCAGGAAAGAAATATAATCCCGCCAGGGACAGGTCGCGGAGCAGGTGCCGCACTGGTAACAACGGTCAAGCGCTTCGGCGCCGCTTTCCTTAATGAGTTCAGCTACTTCTGTAAAAGGCGCTTGAGTACCCAACGCGCACCTCCTTTAAACCTATTGAATGATCATTCAATAGGTCAGGTGATTATAGCATAAAGGAGTATTAGTACCAACCCGGCAAGCGGGATTAATAGGGATGGTCCGGGGAAGTGGAAGATACCGGCAGTGTCACCATGACGGTTGTGCCCTGGCCTGGAATTGAGTCAATGTTCATCTTAGCGCCTATGAGTTGAGCCCGTTCCTGCATGCCAGTCAAGCCTAGTTTACCGCTGACTGCAAGATCACCGATACGATCAGGAGGATGGAAACCCTTGCCATTGTCCTTGATGGTGAGAACCGTACGCTGAGGCAGGAAATCGATCATCACCCAAACGTGACTTGCGGCGGCGTGTTTACCAACGTTGCGGAGTGACTCCTGAACGATACGAAACAGCACCAGTTCTTTTTCAGGAGGGAAACGCCGGATCGTCCCATTGATCGCAAGTTCGATATTAAGCTTGAAGTACTGTGCCAGGTCCGGTACCAGCCATTCTATCGCTGGGATCAACCCGAGGTCATCGAGCACGGAGGGTCGTAAGTCTTGACTGAAACGTCGTACACTGCTCAATGTTCGGTTGACGTGCTGGTGCATGTCTTCCAAGTATGCCTCATCCGGAGATGTCAGTGCCGGATGGAGGGACATGAAACCATCAATTTTTCGGGAGATCGCGATGAGGTCTTGGGCAGTATCATCATGTAGTTCCTGGGCGATACGGCGGCGCTCTTCTTCTTGGGCTAGTGTGATTTGTTTAAGATAGAATCTGAGATTCTGTTGCATTCTTTGCAGTTCTCTTTGAGCGCTTTCCAATCTTAAATACGCCATTTGGCGGTGGCGTTTATCCGTTTCATAGCTTTCCAACCATAGGTTGACCACCAGACCGATGATCACGATACCGATGATCTCAATGATATCATCGCCAGTAATCGGTGATTCTAGGAGAATTAGATTTGGCACGATCATCGTTACTGCGATAAGCAGAGCGAGTAACCCAATACGCATTCCAAAAACCAGAGCCGCATAGGTTACCGGCAATAGCATTATCAAGCGTCCGAAAGAATGACGGCTTAAAGACAGAAAATTATTTGGGTCTAACGTATCGATAAATGGAATGAACTGGGGGTATTGGAGTAGAAACCCGCCGACAAAAAAAAGCACCAATAACCAAAGATGAAAGTTGGCGAAAATCCTAGCTATTCGGCGCCAGGATTTGGGTTTAGGTGTTTTTTTTCGTTGAGTGGAGGCGATATTCAGGGCAGTTCCTCCATATAAAATCAGCCGCGTTTAAGGCCGTAAAGAATCGCTTCTGTCCGAGAGGCAACCTCCAGTTTTTTAAAAATATTGGAGAGATGCGTTTGGACGGTCCGGCTGCTGACAAAAAGCTGGTCGGCGATGTCCTTGTTGCTGACACCTTTGGCGGCCAGTTTCAGCACTTCCATTTCGCGTTCTGTTAGTGTTGCCGAAGGTCCCTCATCAGGTTTGATCGGTTTAGACTTTAGTTGATCGATGACTCGGCGTGTTGTGGAAGGTTGCAGTATGGATTCGCCCGAATGAACGGCACGAATCGCGTCAATAAGTTGGTTTCCGCGTACGTTTTTAAGCAGGTAACCGGCCGCGCCGGCTTCTAATAATGCCATAATATATTGGTCGGAATCATAAGCGGTCAGGATAAGCACTGCGGTTGTCGGCAGGATTTTCTTTACCTGTTTAGTAGCCTCGATATCGTTCATATTGGGCATTGCGATATCCATGACGATAACATCCGGCCGATACACCCTGGCCAGTTCAACCGCTTCCACGCCGTCGCTGGCTTCGGCGACTACCTGCATATCCGGTTGTCGCTGCACCATTTCACGAGTGCCCTCACGGACAATCACGTGGTCATCTGCGAGCAATACCTTGATCTTATCTTCACTTTCCATAATATCACCTCTTTAGATTATAGCCCGGTGTATTCTAGGTGTCCATGAACACAGTTTCATCGCTATAGACTGACATAGCGCGGCAATATCTTCAATAGGAAGAAAATTGGAGACCGTAGCATCGAAGATGACTGTACCGTCGGCTGGGAATTCCTCATCGCCACTCCAGAGCACCCATGTAAGGTTTACGTGTGGAAAAACTTTGAAACGAACGGAGACATCGCCTTGCGACGTTGGCCTGCCGCAATACTTTTCGGCGGCGGCGATCAATGCATCCGGAGAACTACCAAAGCGTTCGATCACCGGCGCGATCGCCCGTTTGAAGAAAGTCGGGTAATAACTTCTCCCGTCCTGCAATTCTTTGAAAGTGATGGGGTGGGGCGCATATCGTTGCTCATCGGTTGCTGTGACGAGGTAGTGTAGTATCACCAGGCTGTCGGTGATACCGGGAATGCCTGTTTCGGATGTAATCGTTTGACGATCAATATCGACCGTGTACTCGCGGTCTAAGAATCTTATACCTATAATGTTCCCACTCCGTCGCGTGGCGCGGCTGCAGCGACAGATGCCACCGAGGTCTGAGCTTTTTAACCTATCGAAGGCTAACTGGTAAGATTCCGAGTAAGCCCGCTCATAGCCGCCAAACAAGGGTTCCGAAAGTGTGTTTGGCATCTGATGTTAAATTTCTAACCACGAATGAGAATATAAAGCCTGACCGTTCAGTACCCGAACCGTTTTAATATAATCCTGTTCCTTTTTGGTCAACACCTCCATGTCTATTTCTGTCTCATCCATGGCTCGGTGCACCAAATTGACAATATTCGGCAGCCGACCGCGGGCAATATCGAGAAGTTCCGCATCGAAAGCGTCAACGATAGCTGCATGGAGTCCCTGCCGCGCGAGCATGATGAGGTAGGTGCGGTTCAGAATTGGACGAAGGTGCTGGGGTGTACCGTTGGAGACGTTGGACAAACCGACGATCGACTTGCATCCGGGAGCTATTTCGGACAGCGCGGACAGAAAATCAATACATGACGTTACCTGGTTGATTTCACCGCTGACAGGGGTCGCTATTGGGTCTATCCAGATATCTTCGTTCGGAATGCCTGTCTCATTCGCTTTGTAGACAAGGTCAACAGTTAACATGCAGCGCTCATTGGTATCACGTGGCATGCCGTCGCTGCCCCACAACAACCCGATCATCTCGGCATTGTACTTCTTCACCAGAGGCAGGGTTTGTTCCACTCGCTCGGGCTGCAGTGACACGGAGTTGATCAGGGCACGCCGCCTGCACAGTTTTAGCCCTTCTTCGATGGCCGAGGCGTTGGTTGTGTCCAATGCGAGCGGCAGGTCGCTCACTTGTTGAATAGCGGCCACCAGCCATGGCATGAGATCGGTTCCGGTTTTCCTGGCCGGTCCTATGTTCAGGTCAAGATAGTCAACGCCAGCTTTTGTTTCCGCCCTGGCCAAAGCTTGTATGGGATCGGCGTGTTTTTCCTTGAGCGCCGGTCCGATCGTTTTGGACATGACGTTGATATTTTCGCCGATGAGTATCACTATATAAAACTCCTAAGGTTTCCAATTGGACTTAAGATAAGGTAAAAGGTGGGCTGCTTCCCGGGGTCCGACCATGATCTCCCAATCCGGCAATTCTTCTTCCAGTCCGCCGCTTTCCTGGGCGATATAACCCGGAATGATAAGTTTACGATGTTTTACGCGTTCGGCGATGCCACTTTTTTTGACGAAACCTCCTATGTTGTCCGCGCCGAATTTACCGGCAGCCCAGGCGGTCATAACCGAAAGTCCTTCAGTGTCTTTGATGAGGAGATGTGCCGGCATGCGGGTATTCTCTATTTCACCGGAGACGATAAAATAGGTTAATGAGAAATTGCAGGTGATTGCTACCGGTGAATTTTCATCCGGGCCGTTGATGTCGTATATCCCTTCGGCGGTAGCCAGCGGCCGCTGAGGGTCGGTGTACAGGTTAAGGCGGGCTACCAGCAGAGGAAAAAGGGTCTCCCCTTTGAAATCGGAAAGCACGATTATACCGGCATACTTGGCCATTAATGCGCTGGCGATAAGAGATTCTTTGATAGGGTTGTCGGTCATCTCCGCTGGAAAAACTATGGTTGGGAAACCCAGCAACCTGAACTTTTTGAGCAGTGCTAAACGGCGCAAGCCAACTTGGTCTGCCAGCGCTTTCTTCAAATCGCGGGCGCCGGTGTCCAGGATGATGTCCTTGATGCCAAGGTCTGTCAATCGTCGTGTGAGTTCGGTCAATTCATCAAGCGTGTCAGCATGGGCAACCACCGGGAGCGATAGTTCCTTAGCCGGTGCGGCCAGGGTTTCCAAGTTTGAGAGGGTAATGGCACATATTATCGGTTTGCGATCATCGCAGGCTTCAGCCGCAGCATTGATCGCTCCGGCGTCCTGGCACATGAGGATGATTCCTGCATCTGTTTGGTTTTTCGCTTTCGCGGCCAGAGCGGCATAAGTACTTGAATCGCCTGATTCATATTTTAGAGCAACCAGTTCCGGTTTTAGCGTGGCTCCGACGCGAGTGTAAGTATGGGAATGGAGACTTTTCAGCCGGCGGGCTATTTCTGTGTCATTCATCGTATCGCTGATAACGATGGCTAACCCAGGCGGGTTCTCGAATCGTTTCTCATGGCGGAACATCACGGTTTCACCGCCGATTTTAAGCGGATTGCCACCCGTCATGATGCTTACCGGGCGGATGGGAGGCGCCGAAGCCTCCTCGAGTTTTGTTTTCGATTCTTCACTGATAAACGGGCACGCGGTGAGTTCAGCCTTGCCAGCCGCCAGGCTCATAGCGAAAGCCAAACAGGTTGGGACACCGCACTTACCGCAATTGGTTTTGGGTAAATATTTAAAAATTTCGATGCCGGACAGTGCCATAGGTCATCTCCTTCAATTTACAATAAGGGTTCCATGGTTATCGCCGGGTGGTTTTTTTCGGTCAGAAAAGCAAGTATGTCTTCTTCGGTGGTGCCGACACTCTCATCTGCGATACGGTCCAGAAGGTCGGGGATGCCAATCTCAATTGCTCTTTCGTTGAACCGGTCGGCGATCTCTTCTTTGAGAGAGCGTGGCATCCAGACCAGACGTTTAATACCGCCTTCAGCAGCCAGGAACTTGCGTTGAGTGATGTTGTATTTTGAGTGTCCCACGAAACCGGGTGTGGTCACACCGCCGCCGATGGTACCGGCCAGGGTGGTAAATTTCATACCGCTGGGTGTCATATTAGCGAATTCCCGGTTGACGGTCATGACTCCGTTGCATAAAGGCAATATCGCGGCGATACATTCCATACAGCCGCAGGCGGTCATCGGATCAATCAGAATACTATAGAAATTGTAGTGGTCCACCTTACCCCGGGAGGCTTTAAATACAAATTCATTAACCCCTTTCCATTGACCCGTTCGGGCGTCGATCGTTTCGCCCTTGGGTACCGGTTGGTTGGGACCGGTGGGACTGATCTCAAAAGAGGCTTTACAATCCATCCAGTTATACGAACCACACAAACCGGTACGCTCGGGACTGACGACACATACATGAGAAGGGGCAAAAGACTGACAAAGGAGGCAGGAATAAAATGTGTCGGTCGTTTCGTCAGTCATTCCTTCGATTCTAGCGTCCCGGTTAGCATAGACCTCTTTAGCTTTGCTGGCGATATTCGTGACATCACCTTCAATGGTGAAAATTTTCACCTGGAGTTTGTCGAAAATACGTCCGAAATCCTGGTGCAATTTTGCGTGCAACAGCTTGCCGATATGTTCCAGCCGGAATCCTTTTTCGAAGGCGCCTTTACCGATACGTAACCAGGCGATATCGCGCTGACCGATGTGCATCACCCCTTGAGCGTAATTGATGAGATGGTGCACTTGTCGCTCTAATATAGGTTCGTAATCTTCTTCCATTTGCCGGCCAGCCACTTCAACAACGATCGCCATCGGCAGTCTGCTGCCGGGAGGAACATCGGTGATCTCAGGACCGATAACTTCGACCAACCCGTCTTGAATGGCTTCCATCGGTTTGGACGTAACCCATTCCACCATTGGAGTGCGCCCGCCGCCACATTCCAGGTAGATATCCTCACCGCGTACGCGTTCGCCTTCAAAGGCGGGACCGTAGGCAACTGGTACCGGCACTTCGGAAACTACGACTTTCAAGCCACGAACTTCAGTGGCTCGCGATACTATTTTCTCATAGGGCACCCCGGATACTATCAGTTCGACCGGCGGTTCACCCAGGGTCAATGAGGGTATCGAGGTGTCGGCGATTACAGGGAAGCCGAAATTAAGCGCTCCTGCGGCGACGGCATACCATTCGTTGGTCACTTCACCAAGGGCGATGACGAAGGCTGCGATGCGTTCTTTGCTGTAAGAAAATAACTGTCTTTGATCCCCGGGCGTGATATTACCGAAAGATAAGGCTACGCGTGAAGCAAATCCCAAGGCGAAAACCGAGGATGAGATATCAGGACCGAAGGGGACGAGCCGCGTTGGCCAGCCGACCTGGATACCGCTCCGTTCGAGTTGCTCACTGAAACGGTCACCATGGTGGGATGCGCTCATAAAAACGTAGAGATTCCGCTGTTGCAACTCTGTGGCGATGCGGACAGCCGCCTGGTCGTCCGCCGCCGCGCCGAGGATGACGGCGAATCCGGGAGCGCTGCCGTCGACGAATTCGACGCCCCGTTTCCGCAATATCACGTCGTCAGCGGCACCCATCCAGAGGTTTTCCACGACCTGCGTTTCCATTCCGGTGTAAAAACCGGGAGTATTCAAATATCTTAGTGCTTCGATGATTTCGGCGGCGAAGAGGGCAGCCATACCGGCGTCCAGCACTCCGGCTAACCCGACTGAGTCCGGTTCCGCATTAGGTGCTGGCAGCAAGGCGTGGCAGCGATCTATAACTGGAGCAATGTCTTTGAGCATTTCGACTTTCATGCCGGTGACGGCATAGATAACCGGCAGGTAATAGGCGGTATTCGGGAATCCAATCGGAGTGTTCTCGAAATGATCAGCTGCCGCCTGTCGCCACGCGGTTTCTGCTGTCTTGAAGATTTTCCAGGCGCCGCGCACGGCGCCGGTTATGATTATTCTGGACATCTTAAATACCTCTTGAGGTTTCCCTGTTGCTGATCTGGGACTTGTGTGGCTCCAGTCAATCAGTCTGGTCAGCTTAATTCCGATATCATCTCTCGGGTCAACCTTATTGCTTCCGGATGGCGCATGATGAGGATATCAGCGCCAGCCAACAGTAACAATGTTGCACTCATCGCCTCCAGGGTAATGCCGCGCTCGCCGTCGTTCCCATAACTCGGGTCATCGGCTTCGACGGCCTTGGCTTCCTTGGATTTCCATGTTTCGCGGGCAATGTTGCAGATGAGCGGAAACTGCAACTTTTCATCCTGTTGGGTCAGGGCAGCCATGCGGATGCGCTCCATTACGGAATAGGCGTATTCGATCCCATAACCGATGGAACTGACCGTCGGGTCCATGATGATATTTGATTCTTTTATGCCCAGATTGGACATCAGGATGTTAAGCTGCTTAGCCAGATTGATATCGATGGGGCTGGAAGCGATAACGATATGGTTGTAAGCCATGGCTGTGGCACCGATTTTCTTGTAGTTACCTTCTTCCACCGGGCCCAGCGCCAATCGTCGGTCCTGGACGGCTTCAGCCACAGCCCGTAACACTTCGGTGTCTTTTTCGGGATTGGCCGTGCCCCAGATGACCAATGGAACGTCGATGGCGGCGGCCACTTTCTTTACCAGCTGGGCGGTCTCTTCCGCGCTACGATTAGTTCCGTTGGGGTCGGTGCTTTGTAGTTGCAGACAGATCATCTCGGCGCCGTATGATTCGACACACTTCTTTGCCCAGGCAACAGGGTCTCCCAGCACGTCGGCAAAGGGCGCTATCGCTGCTTCCGGCCAATCATCCGGTGCTTCATCATAGACTTCCATGGCGATGCGTGGAGTGTTTGGCATGTTGCCTTCGAACTTGTAGAACGGATAGCAGCTTTCTCCACCGACTTCAATGGATTTAGCGCCGTCACCCATCTGTATCTGATGAATACGGCCGTTATAGTTTAGATGAGGTATTTCAATGGGCATGATTCGCCTCCTGTCGTTGATGCGCTCAGTTCATGAGCCGGGACCATTTGGATCTCATATTCCACAATGGACAATACACCCCTGATCACTTCAGTCCATGGGCAAGTTTGGCGGCTTTGACCGTATTGGTCATCAGCATGACGATCGTCATAGGGCCGACACCGCCGGGTACCGGGGTGATGGCACCGGCGATTTCTCTAACATTATCAAAATCCACGTCTCCCGACAAGATACGCTTGCCGGCAGGGGTTTTTCCGATCTCATTGGTTCCCACATCGATGACTGTTGCACCCGGCTTGACCATGTCGGCAGTGATGAACTTCGGCTTGCCGATGGCGGCGATCAATATATCGGCACGGCGGGTATGGCTGGCGATGTCCCGGGTGGCACTATGGCATACCGTAACCGTGGAATTAGCACCGGCGGCTTTCTGCAATAAAATATTAGCCACAGGTTTCCCCACGATGTTGGAGCGGCCAACGATCACCACTTCCGCTCCCTCGGTCGGTACTCCGGCATGGATCAATAGTTCCTGGATGCCATGAGGTGTACAGGGCAGGAAGGTGGGTTGACCGATCACCATCCGCCCGACGCTTACCGGATGAAAACCATCCACGTCCTTATCCGGGCTGATAGCCGTCAAAACCCGGCCTTCGTCGATATGGCGGGGCAGTGGTACCTGGACCAGGATTCCATGGATTTTGGGATCAGAGTTTAATTGTCCTACCAGGTTTAGTAGTTCATTTTCCGATACCGTACCCGGCAGGGGATAATTGGCTGAATAGAGTCCAAGCGCCTGACAGGCTTTGATCTTGGTGCTGACGTAAGTCTGGGACGCCGGGTCGTCGCCAACGATGACCGTGGCCAATCCGGGCGTGAGGTCATATTTTTCTTTCAGATCGTCGATTTCTCTCTGGAGTTCCTCGCGGATCTGTTTTGCGATCTCGGTACCGCTTATTATCCGTGCTGTCATGTTTTTACCTCATTCAATTTGTGAAGCCGGAGATTTTGCATCAGTCTATCGATTGCCCGTACTGCTGCCGAATCATCGGGCATTTCGAGTAATGAGTGTTGATGCAAGTCGTATTCCATGATGAGTTCATCGGTGGGTACTACCACAGTGGGCGAGATCCCCAATCGGTCCATTTCAGCTTCCACCAGTGGGTCGATTTCTGCCGGAGCCTGGTTTATTACGACCCACTTCCGTTTAATGTTCAAGTCTAATTCTTGCACCAGCTGCATAACCGTGGCGATGGTACGCACTCCTTTTATCGAGTGGTTGGATACGATTATGAGTTCATCGACGTTCCCTGTCGTGCCGCGGGAGAGATGTTCCAGTCCGGCTTCATTGTCCATGACCATGTACTGGTAATTCGGCGTCAACTTATCGATGAAATCTTTCAAGACGTTATTTGGAAAACAGTAGCACCCGGCGCCTTCCCCCCGCCCCATGGTGATGAGGTCAACGCCCCGGCTTTCGACGATCGCCTCACTGAACTTGATATTGAGGTAAGCGTCCTTGGACATTCCGGATGGGATAGTGATCTTATTTTCGTTGAACCCGGCCAGCACCGATCCAATCGTTCTCTCGATATCAAGGCCCAATCCAAGTCCCAGGTTAGCAGCCGGATCGGCGTCAACCGCCAGAACCGGTGCACCGCCGTGTTTGACCAGGTATCGAATGATCAAACCGGCGATCGACGTTTTACCGGTACCGCCTTTACCGGCCATTGCAATGGTAACTGTCATCGGGAACCCTTATTGGATGGCATTGCCTGGCGGGTGACACCGGGGAAAAGAGCGGCATCGGTGTGGGGCAAGAACATTGAAGCGATATAATTATCCATGAAGGAGGCATTCTCGGAGAGTTCGATATTGGTCACCAGTTTGGCGACAAGCTTGCCAGCCTCAACAAGGTCGGTGGAGAAGCTGCAAAGCCGTGCCCCCAATAATGAACCGTTGCCTACAAATACAAATCTATCTCGGCATATGTCCGGCAGAAGGCCGACGGTCACCGCGTCTTCTATATCCAGGTGACTGCCGAAAGTCCCGGCGATAACCACCTTGTCCAGTTGTTCGAAGGTCATATCGACACTCGCTAAAAGCGTCTGGTATCCGGCGTACATCGCCGCTTTGGCGCGTATGAGGTTATCGATATCCACCTCGGTCAGCACGATATCCTTGCCGGTGCCGGTCTCGTGTGCCTCGACGACCAGATACTCATATCCATCGGTGCCGGGCCGAACCCGTTCGGATACCTCGGGCTGGAATTTCCCTCGTTGATCGATGACACCGGCGGTAAAGAGTCCGGCGACGATGCTTATCAGGCCGGCGCCGCAGATGCCGCGCGGTTTTTCGCCCCCGATAGCCGTGACCACCGGGCCTCCGCTTCGGGTGCCGATCTTGAACGTCTCGATCGCGCCGCTGGTCGCCAGCATGCCGTGGCGGATGCCCCCACCCTCGAAGGCAGGACCGGCTGAACATGACGCGCTGACCATCCACTCGGAGTTGCCGACGACCGTTTCGCCGTTGGTGCCGATATCAATATATAGCACCGTTTCCTGTCGCTGAAATATTCCGGTGCCGACCAACCCGGAGACGATATCTCCACCGATGTAACTTGCTACTGAAGGAACGACGTATAGTGGTACTCCCGCGCCGACCAATAGCCCGATGTCCCCGGAAGGGAGAGCCGGAAGGTCGGCTGCGGTCGGCACATACGGCGCCAGTCTCAAATGCTTTGGATCGAGACCCAGTAATAAGTGGACCATCGTAGTGTTGGCCGCCACGGTGACGTGAGCGATATCCGATCCATCGATACCCGCTCGCCCGGTCATTTCGTTGATAAGTTTGTTGAGTGTGGTTACGACCGCCCGCTGCAGTGTTTCCAGCCCCCCGGGTTTTCCCGCGTAGGCGATGCGGCTGATGACATCATCCCCGTAGGAGCGTTGCCCATTGTATTCCACCCCTTGGGCCAGGACTCTACCCTCGGTTAAATCGAGAACTTCCCCGCGTACGCCAGTGGTGCCGATATCGAAGGCCAATCCATACATGTGTGATCGTGTGTCGCCCGGTTCGATATCTGTCAAACGGAGACCACCCGGTTCTTTCAATACCGTGAGAGTCACTCTCCAATTCCCGCCCCGGAGCGAAGCGGCGATTTTCTTCAGCAGAATGATATTAAGACGGGCGTTTTGGATCCCGTGGGATTCCAATTCACGTTCGATGCGCGTCAGGTCGCTGGAATTATCCTTCAGGCTGGGCTGCGGAAGCTCCACCAGGAGTTTGAATACAGGAGGAGAGAAGCGCCAGTTGGTGGCGGCTAAGGTTTCTTCACTGGTGACCAGGGATCTTAAGTGACCTTCCGAGACCGGAGCGCGGCTTTCCGGTGGCACTTCAACGATCAGATCGCTCATTACCCGGCACCGGCAGGCCAGACGGAATCCGGATGATATTTCGTCGTTGCACAGTTGCAGCGATGGCGGGCTTTCGACCTCACCCTTGATAATTTTCACTTTGCAGGTGCCGCACACGCCGTCCCCTCCGCAGGATGCAGTGATGCCGACGCCGGCGCGGCGCGCCAGTTCCAACAGGTTTTCGCCGCAGTTGGCTTCGACCGTGATTCCGTACGGCTGAAAGGCCACCTGGTATTTGTCGCTGATTTGCTGGTTCATATCATCATGCTGCCTGATTAAAACAATCCCTTCACTTTTCCCGTCTCCACATCGACATCGATGCGCCGAAAAGCCGGGTCTGACGATGTACCTGGCATAAGCTTGATATCCCCAGCCACCGGCACGATGAATCCGGCGCCGTTATATACCAGGATATCACGGATCGGCAGCGTCCAGCCTTCGGGGCGCCCTTTGAGCGCAGGGTCATGCGACAGTGACAAGTGCGTTTTCACCATGCAGGTGGCAAAATGAGCCTTAGTTGGGTCGGCCTCGATCGTCTGGGCTTTGGACAAAGCGTCCGGCGTGTAACTTACGCCATCCGCTCCATACACTTCTTTCGCGATTTTATCTATGCGCGCCCTGAGCGGCAGATTGTCCTCGTAGAGCAGTTTAAAGTCATTGGCCTCTTCGCAGGCGTCGATGACAGCGTCGGCCAGTTCCAACGCGCCTTCTCCGCCGTTCAACCAGTGACGTGAAACCGCGGCACGGGCGCCTGCTGCCTCTGCAGCACGCTTTACGATACTGATCTCCTCCGGAGAGTCGGTATGGAAATGGTTGATGCACACCACGGGGTTCATCCCGGACTTTTTGACCGTTTCGATATGGGCGATGAGATTCAACAGGCCTTTTTCGACCAGACCCGGATTGGGATCGGTATAGGCGGCGTCCAGTGGTTTACCGGGGGTTACCCTTGGCCCGCCGCCGTGCATCTTCAAGGCGCGTATCGTGGCGACAATAACGGCGCAGTTGGGTTTCAGCCCGCTCACCCGGCACTTGATGTTCCAGAACTTCTCGAAACCGATGTCGGCGCCAAAACCGCTTTCGGTGACGTGGTAATCTGATAATTTCAAAGCCACCTGATCAGCCACGATCGAAGATTGGCCGACAGCGATGTTGGCGAAAGGTCCGGCATGCACCATCACCGGCTGTCCCTCGATACTTTGCAGTAGATTAGGATTGGAGGCTCTCACCAGCCACGCGGTCATAGCCCCGTCCACTTCAAGGTCCTTGGTGGTCACCGGGTTGCCCTGCCGGTCATAGGCTACCACTATCCGGGAGATACGTTCTCTCAGATCGCGGAGGCTGGTGAAGACGGCCATGATGGCCATGACCTCGGAACTGACGGAAATGGCGAACCCGCTACGCATCATGAAGCCGTCGGTTTTACCGCCCAGCCCGATGATTATATCTCTCAGAGACTGGGCGCAGAAATCCATCACCCAGCGCATGGGTACGTTGTGGGGGTCGATATTCAATCGCTTGAGGTTGCGTTTGCCTAAAAACTCATCGGTGTTGATGGCCTCATGCTGCAAGCGGGCGGTCAAGGCCACCATCGCCAGGTTGTGGGCATTGGTAATAGCGTCGATATCGCCGGTCAAGCCAAGTGAAAAAGGCGTCAAGGGGATGCACTGTGACAACCCGCCACCGGCCGCACTGCCCTTGATGTTGAAAGTTGGTCCGCCGGAAGGCTGGCGGATAGCGCCGGAGACATTACCTTTGCGTTTGGCCAGACCCTGCACCAGGCCCATGGTCGTGGTGCTTTTACCTTCACCCAGTGGTGTGGGGGTGATGGCGGTAACGTCGATATACCTGCCGTTGGGCTGGTCTTTGAGCCTGGCGGTAACCGCTGAGTAGTCCACCTTACCCAGGTGATGGCCGTAAGGCAGGAGTTCCTCATCAAGGATGCCCCATTCCGCAGCCAGCCGGTTAACCGGTTTCATGGTTTTTTCAGCTTCCTCGGCAATCTGCCAGTCCTTGAGCCTGGTCGGATCAAGTTTGACCAATCGGGAAGTCTCCTTTCTCCGGGCGGTCCATCACCCGCGAATGCCGGTACCCCTAAAATATACTCTTTTTAGGCACTGGAGCGCACCTTATGCTAAGCTGCGGCGCTTTCCAAACGCGACTGCACTAGATTGTATTCTGGTATACTGAGAATAGGTGGCAGGCAGAATCACAATATCTACCCGGGATAGGACTCGACTGAGCAACATATGCATCACTCCTTACCGTTTTACGGCCGTTACCAGAACCGTTTCTTGAAAGCCTATATGACGCTGGCTCCGTTTACCCGGTTGCCGCTTCTGGGCAAGCTTGTGCGCCGTTTGGCCAACAATTATGCCCGGAGCCAGCATGGAGGTTTCGCCCTGAATTCGGGGGAAGCCGCAGCTATCGTCGATGCCTCAGACTGGGTTGCAATCGGGGAGTGCGCCTGCCGCAAGGTATTTCATAATTGCGATAACCCGATCGAAGCAGAGATTGTGGTCGGATTCGGCAGAGAAGTGTATTCCGATGCCGAGCACAACTTCAGGGAAGTCTCTAAGGATGAGGCTAAGGCATTACTACTTCGGTGCAAGGACGCTAACCTCATGTCCATCATGATGCAATGCCGCGGTCATTACTATGCCATATGCAATTGCTGCCACTGTTGCTGTGTGCCATACCGGCTGAAACGCCGCTACGGCATAGAATACGCCATCATCCGGGACGAGAATATCGTCGAGAGCTTCAAACACCAGATGTCTGAGCATCAAGACTAAGCGATACGTTCAGTGTCGCCGCATGCTATAATACGGCCACTTTAGAGAAGCGAGTCGGGTTTATTGACCAAACTAAAGCTGGCTAACTACATATCGGATGGGCTGAACCCTTTGGTCCTCGGCCTCGTTATATTAGCCAATGTAGCGTTTACCGCGGCAGCTGATGCCGCTCAGGCCTTCGGTTGGTTCCTGCTCGTAACCGGGCTGGTGTTCCTGCCGGTTCTCTTGATCGCTATGTTCTTTGTCAGAACCGGCCGCATGGACGCGCTGTTCTCCAACCGCAGGCACCAGCGCCATCGGATCTATGTCATTGGGTTGTTCTTTGCTGTGCTGACCATGCTCGTGCTCAACTGGCTCAACGCGCCGGTGGAAATCGTGGCTACGCTGGTAACCGGCATTGTAACGGTAGTAACCTTCGCCGCGGTCAACCTTTGGTGGAAGATCAGCGTCCATACCTCCACGGTATCTGCGCTGGCGGTTATCCTGCTCGTGCTCTATGGCTGGTGGGCGGTGCCTTCATTGGTACTGGTACCCATGATGGGCTGGTCGAGGATCGTACTGGCACAACATACACTTGGGCAGGTCGTCGCCGGGGCGCTGGTATCGGCGATTATCGTGATAGCCGTATTCTTTCAATACGGCGTCATCTAACCGCGGTTCGTCAACCACATTTTCCTGGAATGAGACCTGCTGCTGTGCGGTTATTTTTTTGCGCGTTTGGAAAGCCCCTTCGCGATGCCGAAGATCAAAGCCCCGCCAAGGATGACAATTACGCTGAATATGATGGTGCCGATCGTTTCTTCCGACACGATGTTTCTCCTCAGCGATCCTAAGGGATCGACGCGCTAATGGAGCAAGTATAGCACCACCGATCTACCGGTGGAAGTAAATAAAACGGTACCAAAGGAAAATAAGCCTGATTAACGAACAAGTCGAGCCGAAACGGAGTTATCGCTGAACGAACGATGGAGAAGATATTGGTTGGGGGTGGTGAAAATGCCCGGAAGAAAATGGCTCCCGAGGAAGGATTCGAACCTTCGACCAATCGGTTAACAGCCGACCGCTCTACCACTGAGCTACTCGGGAACGTGAATATGGCTGCCGAGCCAGGGCTCGAACCTGGGCAAAAGGATTCAAAGTCCTTCGTGCTACCACTACACAACTCGGCAACGGCTTCTGTCCTGGTAGAAGCTGGTGCCGGAGGTCGGACTCGAACCGACACAGAGGGTGCCCCCTAGCAGTGTTTGAGACTGCCGCGTCTACCATTCCGCCACTCCGGCTCGTCCTAAAGCCGAATATTTTAAAGAACAAGTTGGTGCCGAGACCCAGACTTGAACTGGGGACACGTGGATTTTCAGTCCACTGCTCTACCGACTGAGCTATCTCGGCGCTGACAACGCATGATATTGTAGCCGGTCCGTCATGTCCGGTCAAGCAGAACGCGGTTTGGAGGCATCGTTAGCCCGGTAATGATGACCAGCTTGCTGCCGGATGGGCTAATCGTCCTCCGGCACCTCGGCACCGCCGTCGTCGAGGTCCTGACCCAGCGCTTCCTTGACCTCGTCGGCCAGGCGGGCGGCGCGGGGGTAACCGATATGCAGTTTTCGCTGCAGGAAAGAGGCGGAGATGGTGCCGGTCTCCTGGGCCAGGTTCATAGCGGTCTCGAACAGGCTGTCCTGCTGCTGCTTTTTATCTGAGCCGCCGGTGACCATCTGAGTGGCTGCGGCCAGTTCTTCCACCTTGAGCATAGGTGCCTGGGCTTCCGGTTGTTGACCGTTCCAGAAATAGACCAGTCGCTCGGTCTCCAGGTCGGAGACGTAGCAGCCCTGCAAACGCTTGGGCTTGGCGGCGTCGGTGGGCATGTAGAGCATATCGCCGCGGCCGAGCAGTTTTTCGGCGCCTACGGCATCGAGGATGGTGCGGGAATCCACCTGGGAGGTCACGGCAAAGCTGATGCGGGTGGGGAAGTTGGCTTTGATCAGGCCGGTAATGACATCGACCGAAGGACGCTGTGTAGCCACGACGAGGTGAATGCCCACGGCGCGGGCCATCTGCGCCAGGCGGCAGAGCAGGTGCTCCACATCGTCGAAACCGGCCATCATCAGGTCGGCCAATTCATCGATGACCAGCACCAGGTACGGCATCCGCTCCACTCCGGGTTTCTTGTGATAGGCGTCGATATTGCGCGCCGCCACCGAGGCCATCTGCTTGTAGCGGCGGTCCATCTCACCGGCCAGCCACTTCAGCGCGCCGATGGCCTTATCTACGTCCACGATGACCGGTGCCGCCAGGTGGGGCATGGAATTGTAGGGGGTAAGCTCCACCCGCTTGGGGTCGATCATGATGAACTTGACCTCGGACGGCGTGTTGTTCATCAGGATGCAGCAGATAATGGCGTTCAGGCAGACCGTCTTGCCGGAGCCGGTGGCGCCGGCGATGAGCAGGTGCGGCATCTTGGCCAGGTCACCGACCACGGCTTCACCGCCCGCGCCCTTGCCAAGAGCCAGTGCCAGGGGCGCTTTGGCTTTGAGCTTCTGGAAGGCGGTGGTCTCTATGACTGTCCTCATGCTGACGCTGCCCAGCAGGGTATTGGGTACCTCGATGCCGACCAGGGATTTGCCCGGGATCGGCGCCTCGATGCGGATAGAGGGCGCGGCCAGGGCCAGAGACAGGTCGTTGGCCAGTGAGGAAATGCGGTCCACCTTGACCCGGGTGCGGCCGGTCTCCACCTGGCGGGTGACGACGTTGCCGTCCTTGTCTTTTTCTTTGAGTTCCTTGGTGCGACGGTCCCAGCCCGGTTCCACGCCGAACTGGGTGACGGTGGGGCCGGCGTTAATCTGAACCACCGAGCCGTCCACACCGTAGCTGCGCAGAGCGTCCTCAATGAGGCGGGCGCGGAGTTGATTGTCCGCTTCGCCGTATTCTATCTCCGGTGTGTAATCCAGTATCTCCACCGGAGGCAGCCGCCAACCGTCGGAGGTGAGCATCGTGGCGGTCTCGCCGTATTTGCGCCAGACATCCTGGGCTACCTGTTTCAGGTCGCGGCCCTCGGCGCGGTCGGCTTTGTCGGTTTTGGATTCGGTCTCCGGTTCTTCGGTATCGGGTGCCGGTGTCGCCGCAGCCGCAGGGGACTGGCCGGCGCCGGAAACCAGCACGGAGGCCGGGATGGCGGTGGCGGCTTCCGGGAACGGCGGCTTGGACCGGTTAAGCCGGAATTTATCACTTATCGAAGCCTGGCGCAGGGGAGGCTGCCTGGTTCCATCGGTAGCCGCCGGGGGGTAGGGTCGGAAGCTCTCCGTCTGCGGCGGTTCTTTATCGACACGGAAGGGACGGCTGACGATACCCGCCAGCCACTTGACCGACGCGAAGGCAACGGCCGGGGCCATGAGGACGAACGACAGGACGAACAGGCCAATCACCCGCAGCCAGCCGCCGGTGCCGAGGTCCGAGCCGATAAGGGCCAGCCCGACGCTGCCGCCGGCGCCGCCCAGCGCCAGGAGACCCCAGACAGCCAGTATCAGTGTCGCCGCGCCCAGCCAGCGGTACCAGAAGATGAAGGTGGTCTTACGGGCAAACTCCAGCACCGCCTCGCGTTTGAAAACGGCAACGGCGATGATGATGCCAAGGATGACCAGCAGCAACCCCCAGCCGAAGACGGCGGCGGTACCGGAAAAGAGCTGGTTGATAAAAGTGTCGATGCGTTCCCGCTGCCAGAAGATCAGGCCGATCAGGCCGCCGATAAACACCGTCCAGCCCAGCCAGCTTAGATTCACCGGTTTTCCGGGCGGGGAGTTGTGGTTGGCGCGCGGTGTTACTTTCCGTGCAGGTTTGGCCGTTTTGACCGGCTTACGGGCTACGGTCTTGACCGCCGCGGGCTTGGATTTATTATTATTCGGTTTGGGTTTGAGGTTCTTGTTATTTGACATAATTGTTAAATTTTATCAGCCGCCGTCGCGGTTGTAAAGATAAAAAATTTGATGAATCTACTGCCCGGCGTGTCATCGGTGGATTAAGACTTCGGTTTAGTTTGTAACAGCCGCCAACCGGCATGGATCATCGCCAGACCCACCAGGGAAGCGATTATGGAAGAGAACATATCACCGGTAGCCCAACTCATAAACTCCGCTTCCGCGACGATGCTGAACAGCACAATGAACCCTGCGATTGTAAGAAGGACGCCTAATATTTTCATTTTTCTCTACCGCCTTCAGTACCACCGAATATTTCACCGGCGGCTTTACCAAGCCTGATTATAGGCTCTTTAACCGTTATAATGCCACCCCTCATCGCTCATCCGGGGTAAATAGTTGAGCGATACGTAGATGTATTGTTGAAAAAATTTCTGAGTCGTTTTCCAAAGTGCAAAAACGAACCCATTTTTATGATTTATCCACGATCACAGCCTACGATGAGGGCGACCGGCCGGTCGCCCTCACGGGGCCCGATAATTTCGGTGTCACGGTCATTGATCGATAAACGCTGTTGAGAATTGTTTTTTGTTTTTCCATCGATGCCATTTTCAGGAAACAATTCGGATCTTTCACGATTGGAGTCCGACGCTCCAAACGTGAGGTTATTTGGTTGAAACAAATAAGATCAAATAAAATAAATGCCTTTTTGCGGGTACTATCGCCGGGTGAGGGTAAACATAAGGGGCGGGGCTTCCCGCCACAGGCCGGAAGAACTGAACATCACGGAGTATATTATACCATATCAAAAGGGTGAAAATAGGCTGTTTTTGGCGGGTTTGAAAATATATTTACGGACTTATCAGATTGAACCCGATTGATGCTTATTTTTGCGTAAAAGGGCGCGTGATTTCAATCGATTCTTCGTTGCTGGACGTGCCCCCTCACCTAACCTCTCCCCGTTGGGGAGAGGAATTCAGACGGGACCCTTGCCTTTTTACCGTTCGTGGCGTAAATTAGGGCGGATATAGGAAGGGTGGACTTACATGATCTCAAGTCTCAGGGGTAAAGTGGAACTGCTGGGCGCGGACTGGGCGGTGGTAGGCGTGGGGGGGATCGGTTACAAGGTGTTCATGTCCACGGCCACGTTGTCGCAGATACAGAACGCGTCTGAGGTGAAGCTGTTCACTCACCTGCAGGTCAGGGAAGACGCGCTGACGCTTTATGGTTTTACCACTTTTGAAGAACTTGGGATATTTGAGACCATGCTGGATGTCTCCGGCATCGGCGCTAAGCTGGCGCTGGGGTTGTTGTCCGCCTTCAGAGCCGGGGATCTGGCCACCATCATCGCTACCGGCAACGTGGACATGCTATGCACCGTACCGGGTGTGGGAAAGAAAACGGCGGCGCGTATCGTCCTGGAACTCAAGGACAAGATATCCAAAAACTGGGCGGCGACACCGCTGGGAACTGCCGGGGCGGCTGACGGTGAGGTGCTGGCGGTGTTGACCTCCCTCGGTTATACAGGCGCTGAGGCGGCCAGGGCGGTGGTCAATCTGCCGAAGGATGTCGACTTATCGCTCGAAGACAAGATAAAGATGGCATTGGCGGGGCTGGGCGGGGGGTAGCCTAGTTACTAGTTAATAGTCAATAGTTGATAGTTGAGAGGTGTATGGCTAGTTTCGAGAGGTTTGAAGATATTGAAGCTTGGAAAAGGGCTCGTCACCTTTCCAAAGCTGTTTATGATGTTTCGAATAGCAATGCCTTTGCCAGGGATTATGGCCTGCGCGACCAGATACGAAGAGCTGTTGTTTCCATAATGTCGAATATTGCGGAAGGGTTCGAACGGGGCGGAAATCGTGAATTCATTCAGTATCTGTTCATCGCCAGGGGGTCGGCCGCTGAAGTTCAGGCACAATTATATATCGCTTTGGACGCGGAGTATATAACCCAAGAGCAGTTCACACAGCTTTACGATATGGGAAGCGATATTACGCGCATAATAACAGGGTTGATTCGCTATCTGAAAACATGTTAACAGATCAACTACTAGTAACTGGAAACTATGAACTATTAACTTATCGGAGATCAGTATGACGCATCATGAAACATGCAGCCGGTGCGGCGGATCCGGGGAAATCGCCTGCCAGTCATGCCGCGGGACGGGTAAAGTGGTGCAGCCGGGCAGTTATGGGAGTGAACGGGTTTGTACATCGTGCGGCGGCAACGGCAAGGATAAGTGCCATGCCTGTGGGGGCAGCGGGACGGTTAAGCTGGACGACTAGCTTCGATTGTTTCCGGAAGCAGGTTACTAATGCGCGGGATCCTTAAATCCCCCTTAGTCCCCCTTTTTCAAAGGGGGAAAAGAAACGGCGGCTTTTATTCTGTGTTTTTTGTTTCCGTCGGTTTTAGGGGGTACGTTATTTTACCGGTTGACGGATGATGGTTTTCCATTTGTCCGGGGCTGTCCGGCGGGGGTCGGAAAGATAGATTTCGTGGTGTTTTTGTATTTGACCGTCGAACGATAGTCCGGCGTCGTGGATGAAGGCGTGCAGTTTCAGGATGTTCGGGCCTTCCTCGGAGTAGGGACCGATGTGCATTATCTGGGCGGCTTTGCCTTCGGCAAGTGATTCGAACTTCACCTTGCCGATAGCGGCGGGGTTTTTCTTGCGCCGTACCTCATCAATGGCTTTTTCGACCATCGCGGCTGTTATGAACTCCGGATGCATGATCATGTAAGTCCATTGCCACCGGTCGCGACGGCCTTCCAGGAAATCGGTCATATCGTCGGACCACCACAGACCTTCCAACGGCATTACACCGTAATCTATGCCCTGTTCTTTTTTGACCGTGAATTTGAGGGTGTAGGCCACGGGGTAGAGCGTTTCGATGGCAGCGACAGCCTCGGGTCCATCTGGCTGGCCCCGGCCGTCGATCATCAGATAGTTCATCGGTGGCACATCGACAATAACCGGCTCCTTTTGCGGCGGATTGAAGAGGTGTTTTAGTTCTTTTTTCAGATCCAGTTTATCCACGGTATTTCCTTTCGATCAGTTTCGAACGCACTATAAGTATAATCTCTCTTGTTAGTGGAGAGTCAAGGGGTCTGAACGGGATTATTATTCTCCGAAAATGGCAGGATAGCGCCGCAGGGTTATGGATTATTCCCGTTGGCTACCCGGGTGCTATATCTTTTGGTCTAGTCAGTCTATTGATTAAAGACCAGATATATACTACAATTCGACGAAGGGCAGAACTGTGTCCTGAAGCGAGGAATTTGATGGCCAAAACACGTATTTTGATAGCCGATGATCACGCGGTACTTCGCGAAGGCATGCGCCGGCTCCTGGAACAGGAAAAAGACCTGGAGGTAGTTGGGGAGGCTTCTGACGGCGAAGAAGCGGTCAGTTTCGTCGATGAACTTAAACCGGACGTAGTCCTTATGGACATCGTCATGCCCAAGCTGACCGGCGTCGAGGCTACCAAACTCATCAAGAAGGTCAATCCGTCCACGTGTATCCTGATCCTGACGGCTTATTCCGATATCCGCTATATCCTGGGATTGCTGGAGGCCGGGGCTTCCGGTTATCTGCTCAAGAGCGCCCGCGCCGATGAGATCGTCGGTGCTATCCGGGCTGTCCGCAGCGGCGAATCCGTGCTGGACTCCATGGCCACCCGGAAACTTCTGGAGCGCGTGGTCAGCCTGTCCAAAGAAGCTCCGGAAGATAAGGGGCGCGGGCAACTGTCACCCCGTGAGATCGAGATTCTGCGCCTGGCTGCCCGCGGTATGAGCAACCGCGATATTGCCGAGAAACTGACACTTTCCATGCGCACCGTGAAGGCTCATCTGTCCAATATCTTCAACAAGATGCGCTGCTCCTGCCGTACAGAAGCCATCGTCAAGGGATTCCGCGAGGGTTATGTGACGCTGGAAGACGTACCGCAGGGTATCGAAAATTATGAAAAAGAAAAAATCTAACCTGCCTGATCAGGATTACCGCTACCTTTTCGAGAACGCCTCTGACGCCATCTGGGTACAGGACCTTGAAGGTCGCATTCTTTACGCCAATCGGGCGGCGGAGCGGCTGACAGGCTACGAGCCCGAAACCCTGATCAGCAAGGACGTCCTTAAATTCTTGCCCGACGCGCATTCTCACGATATCGCCCGGGAGGTGCGGCGGAGGCTTTTAGCCGGTGAGGAATTTCATCAGCCCTACGAGCAGCGTATCGTCCGGCGTGACGGCACCGTGGCAATCTGGCGCATGGCCACCAGCCTGGTGGTCAGCGAAGGCGATATCAAGGGTTTCCAGCATATTGCCCGCGACGTCACCGCCGAGCGCCAGCTCCAGGACAATATGCGCTACTATGTCCAAGAGGTCATCCGGGCCCAGGAGGATGAACGCAAGCGTGTCGCCCGTGAATTGCATGATGAAGTATCGCCGTCGTTATTACTACTGATTCAGCGTATCGATGCCATCGTCTCCAACAGCCGCCTGAAGCTTTCCGACGGTATGAAGCAGAAGATGGAAGACCTCAGGGTGCAGACGGTGGAAGCGTTGGAAAGCACCCGGCGGATCGCCCAGGATCTGCGGCCGCGCATCCTCGATGACCTCGGCCTGATTCCCGCACTTGAGTGGATGGCTGATAATCTCATCAAGAAGCAGGGAATCGAGGCCAGGGTGATGGTCAAGGGGCAGGAGCAGGCGCTGTCCAGTGAGGTTCAACTTCTGCTTTTCCGCATCGTCCAGGAGGCGCCCAACAACATTCGCAAGCATTCGGAAGCGTCACAGGTGGAGATCACGGTGACCTACGGCGTCGAAAAAACTGTCGTGTCTATCGCGGACAACGGCAAGGGTTTCTCGTTGCCGCAACGGGTCAGCGACCTGGCTGCCATGGGTAAGCTGGGACTGGCCGGCATGCAGGAACGAGCGCAATTGATCGGCGGTCATATCAGCTTGAAGAGCGACCCCGGTCACGGCACGGTGGTCACTATCGAGGTGCCCAACCAGGGAAATCTTTGTGAAATGCCGTCCGCGGCGCGGGAATTGGAATCCCGGCTCAGACACTGAACGAATTCCAGGATCAAGGCTATCAGGAACCGGCATGAGGTTACTAATACTACCAACTTAAATACTACAAATACGTTACCGTACGCTGGGGGAATTCTAAATCGCCCGTCCCTAATGTTAATCATTGCCAATCAAATCAGATTGCCACGCGCCGGCCGGCGCTCGCAATGACATAACCTGTTTGGATTTTGCAGGGTGCAAAGAGCTTTACCAAACAAGCACCAATGACCAAATCCCGGTAACAATGCAGTTTGTTACCGGGATTTGCTATAAGTGATTCTTGAACAGCAGTTAGGCGGCGGTGGCGGCGACGCATTCCAGGGTCAGCGGCTCGTAAAAGCAGCTTACCTCGCCGGTGTGGCAGGTGGGGCCCATGGGTTCGGCCTTGACCAGTATGGCGTCGTTGTCGCAATCCAGCCAGACTTCCTTGACCATGAGCTTGTTGCCGGAAGTGGCGCCCTTATTCCAGAGTTCCTGGCGGGAGCGCGAATAGAACCAGACGCTGCCAGTGTTGAGTGTGAGTTCCGCGGATTCCTTGTTCATGTAGCCCAGCATCAACACCTGACCGGTGTTGGCGTCCTGTACGATGGCGGCTACCAGCCCTTTATCATCCAATTTGAGACCTTTACCTTTGACTGCCACGATTGTTCTCTCCTCCGGTTATTCTCTTTTTATCGTATGTGACGAAATATAGGTGTCTTTGACGATTACAATTCCAGCGCCTGCTTCAGATCGATCGCACCAGTGTAGATGGACTTGCCCAGGATGGCGGCGGAGGCGCCGAGGAGTTTCAATATTTTAAGATGGCTAAGTCTGGCGATGCCGCCGGAGGCGATGACCGGGGTTTTGATGGCCTGAATCAGTTCGTACAACGCGGTGAAGTTAGGTTCGGTGAGGGTACCGTCACGGGAGATGTCGGTGAAGACGAAACGCCTGACACCCAGATCCATCATCTGCCGCGCGAAATCGATGACCGCCACGCCAGTCTCTTCCCGCCAGCCTTTGACCGCCATTTTACCGTTGCGGGCATCTAAAGAAACGACTATCGACTCACTGAAATTACGGCAGGCTTCCCGGACAAATTCCGGGTTCTCCACCGCCGCAGTGCCCAGCACCACCCGGTCGACGCCGGCTTTAAGCAGTTTCCGAACGCTTTCCATGTCCCGGATGCCGCCGCCCAATTGCACCGGCACCACGGCTGATTGAGCGATCTGGGAGATGATATCGAAGTTGACCATCTCGCCGTCCCTGGCGCCGTCCAGGTCAACCACATGAAGCCGCTGGGCGCCCATGGATTGCCACTTAAGGGCCACGTCCACCGGGCTGTCCGAATAGACGGTTTCCTGTGCGTAATCGCCCTGGAAGAGCCGTACGCAGCGGCCGCCGCGGATGTCTATGGCGGGGATGATCTCGATAGCTGTTCTCCGTTAATTCCTGTTTTGGAAAAAGATATTATAACATTAAGCCCATCGACCGGCCAGTAGTTAAGCACTGTAACCAGCAACTTATTGTTGATAAGAACTATGGACACAAGGCGTATAATGAATGGTATCGGCGTGATTTGAAAAAACAGACTGGTTTTAATAAATAGGTCAGGGTGGTTGATATGACAAATGAAAAATCACTAAATTCCGACAATCAGGGTTTATGGGGGATAATAAACAACGATCCTGACGGTAAAATCATAGTCGATAAAAAAGACATTGTGTTGTTTGCAAATCCAGCTGCCATGAGACTGTTCGAACGGGAAGCTGGGAAATTTGTCGGCCACAAATTCAAATATACAGCTATAACCGGCAAAGATGCCGAAATAGAATTCCTCAAAAAAGACGGGTCGGTGGGTCGTGCCGAAATGCGGTCTTCCGTTGCCACCTGGCAGGAGCAGGAGGTATTGCTCGTTTCGCTCCGGGATATAACCGGGCGGGGTTGGGTGGAAGAACTTCTTGACCGGAATGCCACACTATCAGTGGTTTTTGAGAGCACCCCGAACATCATGATGCTGGTGGATGAAGATGGGCGAGTCTTGGATATCAACCGCGCCGGAGTTGAGTTTGCCGGCAGGAGCAAGGAAGAACTGCTGGGTTTGCTGGGTGGTGACGTTTTCAATTGTCTGAATTCTTTCCACGGTAAAGGCTGCGGTAAGAACGCGGAGTGCGCCGATTGTCCGGTTCGTTCCAGGGTGATGCGGACGCTGGAAACGCAGGAACCAATATTCAATGAAGAAGGTGAGTTCGAAATAGAGCGGCATGGGGAAACAGTGAAGCTGCATATTTTAATATCCACCTCACTTATCAACATCTCTGGCGGGAAACAGGTACTGGTGACGATTACGGACATTACCGAACGCAAGACTTTAGAGCAAACCTTGCGGCTAGAGGATCAACGGTACCGTGAATTCTTCATGAATTCACCATTCGGTTATCAGTCTTTGGATAATGAAGGACGCATCAAGGATGTCAACCAAGCGTGGCTCAACGGTCTGGGCTATTCCCGGGAAGAGGTCATCGGTAAATGGTTCGGCGATTTTTTGGCACCCGAACAGGCTGATATTTTTCGCGAACGTTTTCCCAAGTTCAAAGCGGCTGGAAAAACCCACGCTGAGTTTTTAATGAAGCATAAGGATGGCTCCGTGACGCTGGAGGCCATTGATGGCAAGGTAGCCTATGACCTGACTGGGGCTTTCAAACATACCCATTGTGTGTTGCAGGATGTCACTGAAGCCCGGCGGGCAGAAGCAATTATTCAACAAAGCCGTCAGAAATATCAGGCTTTATTTGAAAGCAGTGGTGATGCAGCTTTCGTCCATCAGCCGACCCCGGAAGGACTGCCTGGTGTTTTCCTGGAGGTGAACCAGGCTGCCTGTGCTTTATTGGGTTATACCAAAGCGGAGTTGCTGAAACTTGGTCCAAGGGACATTGTGGTCTGGGAAAAAGCCGGTGTAACTCCCCCGGATATCATGAAGAGACTGGAAACTGACAAGAAAGTCACCATGGAGTCAGCTTATCGTCATAAGGACGGGCACGAGATTCCTATTGAAGTCGTTGTTCACAGGTTTGAGTTACTGGGGAAACCCGCGGTCTTAACCCTTGCCCGAGATATCACTGCGCGAAATAAAGCTGAACAACAGCTTAAAGCCAGTGAAGAAAAATATCGTCTGTTAACTGAACACATTCCCAGTGCGATCACCGTCCTCCAAAATGGGAAAATAGTGTTTGCTAATCCACAAGCGGGACAGATAACAGGCTATTCTTCTGAAGAATTGTTCGAACTTGATATATTCAATCTAGTGCACCCGGAAGACAGGAACAGGGTACAAGAATTTCTCCGGTTGAGGATTCAGGGTAAAGAAGCCCCCGCTGCATATTCAATGCGGATCATTCGGAAAGATGGGGAAATTATCTGGTTGCGGCGTCGGATTGTGATGATTGAATGGCAAGATGCACCCGCGGTGTTGGCTTTGGATACTGATATTACCGTTAGGATCAAAGCTGAACAGTTATTAATGGAGAAAACTAACCAACTGGAACAATTCTTTAACAGCCCTATAGACCTATTGTCTATTTCTGATACTGCCGGGCACTTCATCCGCTTAAGCCATGCCTGGGAAAAGGTACTTGGTTATAAGTTAAAGGAATTAGAGGGTTTTCTTTTTCTGGAATTTGTTCACCCTGACGATATTGCTGCAACCGAAGAAGCAATGCGCTTATTAATGAAGCAGCATCAGGTCGTTGATTTTGTAAATCGATACCGGCATAAGGATGGCAGCTACCGGTGGATACTATGGAATTCATCACCGGTGATGGATACGGTTTACTCCACAGCGTTGGACATTACCGAGCAGAAAGAGGCTGAAGCAAGTTTAAAACAATCCGCTCAGGAATTGGAAAACCGCAACACTTTTATTCAGATGATAATTGATCAGTTGCCTATCGGTTTGGCGATCAACAATATCGCTGACGGGCGGGCTACTTACCATAACAGGAAATTTGAGGAAATTTACGGCTGGTCGAAAGAAGACATTACTGATATACAGACCTTTTTCGAGAAGGTTTATCCCGATCCTGTTTATCGACAGGCGATAATCAGCCGGGTGATGACTGATATCGAGAGCGGTGATCCTGTCCGGATGCAGTGGGGTGACATAGAAATTACAACCAAATCCGGTGAAAAGCGCGTCATCTTTGCCTCTAATATCCCTATACCAGACCAGGGTATCATGGTTTCCACCGTCAGAGACGTCACTGCTCAGAAAAGAGCGGAAAAAGAACTGATCCATACTCGTGACTTGATGAGGTATGTGATTGAGCATAATACCAGCGGTGTTGCAATTCATGATAAAGATTTGAATTATATGTACGTCAGCCAGCGATATCTGGATGAGTATAAACTAACAGAACAAGAAATTATCGGTAGACATCATTATGAGGTCTTTCCTGACCTTCCAGACAAGTGGAAACTTATTCACCAAAGGGCACTGACGGGAGATGTCGTCAGTGCAAATGAAGACCCATATCTGAGAGATGACGGTTCTATGGAATGGACTCGTTGGGAGTGTCGTCCATGGTATCAACTGGATGGCGCTGTTGGTGGGCTCATTGTTTACACTGAGGTGATTACAGATCGCATTCAAGAACAGCAAACCCTGCGTCAATCAGAAGAAAAATACCGGTTACTGGCGGAAAATACTGAGTCTATCTCTTGGGAATATGATGTTGTAATAGACCGCTGGACCTATGTCGCTCCCCAGGTTCAGAGAATAATGGGATACAAACCAGAGGATTGGACAGATCTCAAATTCTGGACAGATCATATTCATGAAGATGATCGGAAGTGGGCCAGTCTATATTGTATGGAATGCACTAGAGCTGGGAAGCCTCATATCTTTGAATACCGTTTTATCAAAAAGGACGGGGGTGTGATCTGGTTACGGGATGTGGTTAGTGTTGAGATGAAAGAAGACAATCCCATTAAGCTACGCGGGATTATGTTTGATGTAACCGGACATAAGCAGATGGAACAGTCGTTAGCTGAAGCCGCCGAGGAATGGAGTACTACTTTCGATTCCATAACCGATATGGTGGCCATCGTGGACAAAAATCATAAAATCACCAGAGTGAATCATGCCTTTGCCAGGGTGCTCGGTAAAAACCAGAGTGAATTGGTCGGTGAACCCTGCTACAAGGTCATTCATGGGATGAACCAACCCCATCCCATGTGCCCCCATGCCAGGACATTGGAAACCCGCCAAGTGGAAAGCAGTGAATATTTTGATAAAAAACTGGGTATATGGGTCGAGGCCAGTGCTTCCCCGATTTTTGATGATCAGGGGAATTTGACCGGTTCTGTTCATATTATTCAGGATATTTCTTCCCGCAAAGAGGCGGAAGTCAAAGAACAACAGTTACGGAACAAAGCGGAGCTGTCCAGCCGGCTGGCGGCAGTCGGGGAGATGGCGGCGGGCATTGCCCACGAGATTAATAACCCGCTGACCGGGGTCATCGGGTTCTCTGAATTGCTGCTGGGCAGGGAGGATTTACCTGAAGACATGAAAGTAGAGTTAAAGATCATTAATGATGGGTCTCAGCGGGTGAAGGATATTGTCAGGCGGATGCTGACCTTTGCCCGGCAGTCGAAGCCGGTTAGGAGTTCGGTTTCTATTGAGGAACTGCTGGATAACACACTGGAACTCAGAAACTACGTGATGAGGACAGCCAATATCGAAGTGGTCAGGGATTATGCCCCGGATCTGCCCTGGGTTACGGCAGATGCCGGTCAATTGCAGCAGGTGTTCCTGAATATCATCGTCAATGCTGAATTTGCTATGAAGAAGGCTAATAGCAAAGGCGTATTGATCGTCAAAACGGAAAAGCGCGATGGTCATATTCGCGTTCTGATTACTGATGATGGGCCTGGCATGCCTGAAGAGGTAAAAAACAAACTCTTTCAACCGTTCTTTACTACTAAAGACCCGGGTGAGGGCACCGGTCTGGGGTTGGCCTTGTCCATGGGTATTATCTAGGAACACGGTGGCAGTATTTCAGTAAACACTGTTATGGGAAATGGTACCACATTTATCGTTGAATTACCGATGATGCCCGTAGAAACAACCTCCGGGGTTGAGAATTATGAAACTGAACCGGTTAATGTAACAAAAATAGCGAAAATCATGGTGGTGGATGATGAACGGTCGGTCGGGGCATTGATTAGAATTATCATGACCCGTCAGGGGCATGAGGTGCAGGAGTGCTATAGTCCTCAGGAAGCTTTGGATAAGTTGATGGATAACACCTATGACGTTATCATTCTGGATATTCGGATGCCCGGTATGAGTGGTATCGAATTACTTGATGAGATCAAGGTGCGGTGGCCGGACATGGTTTCCAGGGTGCTGTTCATTACCGGCGATACATCAGACCTGTCAACCAGAACTTATCTTAATACCTATAATATCCCCTATCTCAGCAAGCCTTTTGAACGACGGGAATTGGAAGAGAAGGTAAATGCCTTATTATGATACAGGCAGAGTTGTATAAAAACTTGTTAGACAACCTGAGTGAAGGCGTCTATTTTGTTGATTGCGACAAAAGAATCTCCTATTGGAATAAGGCTGCTACAGAGCTGACCGGGAGGGCAGAAGATGAAGTCATGGGCTTCAAATGCGCCGACAATATCCTGGTCCACACCGACGACCAGGGAACCCGCCTTTGTCTGAACGGTGTCCGCTGACCGCCACGATGACTGATGGTAAGCCCCATGAAGCCTCCGTATTCATGCTTCACCGGGACGGACACCGCGTGCCGGTTACGGTAAAGGTGATGCCGATACGTGATGAAGAAGGGAAAATAATCGGTGGTATTGAGACTTTTACCGATAATTCAAAGAATTTTCAGCTTCAGGAACAAATTGCTGAACTGGAAAAGCTGTCTCTTATCGACGAACTGACCCGTTCTGGTAATCGGCGTTATGCCAATATTACCCTTGATACCAAGTTTAATGAGTTTAATCGTTATGATTGGCCTTTCGGTGTTATCCTGTTTGATATTGATAACTTCAAGGCGGTAAATGACAACTACGGTCATGATATTGGTGATGACGTTCTGAAGATGGTTGCCCGGACGATCATGGCTAACATCCGTAGCCCCCAATCGTTATTCTTCCGGTGGGGCGGCGAGGAGTTTGTTATCCTGGGCACTAATGTGAATGCCCTGCAGCTTTACGATATCGCGGAGCGGATGCGGAATCTGGTAGCCAGCTCTATGTTGACGCAAAAAGGCCGGGAATTGAGTGTCACAGTATCTGCCGGGGTAACCGTGGCCCAACCCGGCGATAATTCTGAGACCATCATGCGCAGGGCTGATGAACTCATGTATCTCAGCAAAAAGACAGGTAAAAACCGAAGTAGCGTTGGTTAGGTGGTGTGTGAAGGGAGGACAGTGGAAGATTTCGTTTCCTCCCGTACCGACGCCATTTTTACCCACGGTTTCTGCTCTAGCTGTGTCAGGAAGCTATATCCAGAATATGCTGAAGAAGTACTGAAGGAATCCAGCGACGATACCGGAAAGCGATGATGGTATTCATTGGCAGGAGATCGGTCGTTGATGATGTTTGAGTAGATGTGCCCCCTCACCTAACCTCTCCCCGTTGGGGAGAGGGATTTGGAGTGAGATTTGTTCCATGACATGTTCAACTTCGCCCGCCGCGGGCTTTAACTCTCCTATCGGTGGAGGGATTTCAGGAAGGCCGCTACGAATCCTGCTGGAACATGGCGCCGACGGACAGGCCGGTGTGGATCCGGTGGATGGCTTCGCCGAGGAGGGGGGCCATGGGCAGGACGGTGATCTTGTCTAGGTGTTTTTCCGGCGGTACCGGGACGGTATCGGTGACGATGACCTCTTTCACCGGGGAAGCGGCAATGCGTTCGATGGCCGGGCCGGAGAAGATGGGGTGGGTGCAGCAAGAGTAGACCTCGGTGGCGCCATTGGACAGCAGCGTCTGCACCGAGTTGACCAGGGATCCGGCGGTGTCTATCTCGTCATCGACGGTCAGGGCGATGCGGCCTTTGACATCACCGATGATGTTTAATGTTTCGGTGCGGTCCTCGTTGCCCATGCGGCGTTTTTCGATGATGGCCAGCGGGGCGTCCAGGCGGGCGGCGAAGTCGCGGGCCCGCTTGGAGATGCCGATATCGGTAGCCACGACGACCAGGTTCTCCAGGTTCTTCTTTTTGATGTAGTTGGTCAACAGGTTGATGGCCGAAAGCTCATCGACCGGGATATTGAAGAAACCCTGGATCTGGGCGGCGTGCAAATCTACCGTCAGGACGCGGTTGGCGCCCGCCACGGTGATGAGATCGGCGATGAGACGGGCGGTGATGGGCACCCGCGGCTGGTCTTTTTTATCGGTGCGGCCGTAACCGTAATAGGGAATGACGGCGGTGATGCGGCCGGCGGAGGCCCGTTTCAGGGCGTCGATCATGATCATGGTCTCCATGATGCTCTGGTTGACCGGCGTGGTGAACGGCTGGATGAGGAAAGTATCCCGGTTGCGAACGTTATCCATGATGCGGACGAAGATGTTTTCGTTGGAGAACTGAAAGACCTGGCAGTTGCCCAGGGGTATGCCAAGGTATTCCACCACGGCGCGGGCCAGCGCGGGGTTGGCATTGCCGGTAAAGACCTTCATTTCATCCATGGCTTCGGTTCCCTCGAAATTCTAAATTCTAAGCACCAAATTCCAAACAATATCAAAACTTCAAAATCCTAAAATCCCCAAACCCTAGGGGCTGCTAATTTCAAATTTCGATTCTCGATTTGACCTAATCGGTAATTCCCGGCACCGGGAACTTGGCGGTCAGATCCTTGACCTCTGCGGCGATGCGGGTTTCTATGGCGGCGTCGCCGAAGTTCTTGATGACCTCCTCGATCCAGCCGGCGATTTTGACCATTTCCGGCTCGCCGAAGCCGCGGCTGGTCACCGCGGGCGTACCCAACCGCATGCCGTTGGGTGCGGTGGCCTTCTGACCGACGATGAAAGGCACGGTGTTGCGGTTGACCACGATATTGCAGCGCCCCAGCGCTTCTTCCGCGTCCTTGCCGTTGACGCCGGCGGCGGTGAGATCCAACAGCACCAGGTGATTATCGGTGCCGCCGGAAACGAGCCGGAAGCCGAACTTCTCCAGTTCCCGCGCCAGGGTCTTGGCGTTTTGCAGCACCTGAGTAGCGTAATCAACGAATTCCGGCATGGCGGCTTCGCGGAAAGCGACGGCTTTACCGGCCAGAACGTGCATCAACGGACCGCCCTGGATGCCGGGGAAGATGGCGGAGTCGATAGCGTGGGCGTATTCCTCTTTGCACAGGATGAAACCGCCGCGTGGGCCGCGGAGGGTCTTGTGGGTGGTGGAACTCACGATATCGGCGAAGGGGACGGGTGAGGGATGCACCCCGGCGGCCACCAGGCCGGCGATGTGGGCGATATCGACGATCATCTTGGCGCCGACACCGTCGCAGATGTGGCGGATGCGTTCGAAATCGATGACCCGCGGGTAGGCGGAGGCGCCGGCCATGATGACCTTGGGCTGGCATTCGGCGGCCAGTCGCTCCATCTCTTTATAATCGATACGCTCGGTCTCCTGGTCCAGGCCGTAGGCTACCACGTTATACATCTTCCCGGTGAAGTTGGCCTTGGCGCCGTGGGTCAGGTGACCGCCGTGCGACAGGCTCATGCCCATGATAGTATCGCCGGGCTTGATGAGAGCGAAGTAGGCCGCCATATTGGCCTGGGCGCCGGAGTGGGGCTGGACGTTGGCGTGTTCCGCCCGGAAAAGCTCCTTGGCCCGGTCGATGGCGATGGATTCGATGGTGTCCATATTGTGGCAGCCGCCGTAGTAGCGCTTGCCGGGATAACCCTCGGCGTACTTGTTGGTCAAAGAAGATCCCTGCGCCTGGAGGATGGCGCGGGAGGCATAGTTCTCAGAGGCGATGAGGTTGATGGTTTCCTGCTGCCGCGTATCCTCGGCGGCGATGGCGCTATAAATGGCGGGGTCGTCAAAACGCAGTCTGGTCATCTGGTCCTTTCCTCATATCCAAGCCGTTATCGATAACGCGGCACAGGAACATACGCATTATAGCAAAAGGGGTGGGGTGGGGGGTAGTATTGAACCGGAAGTCGAATAATTGGAAGAAGCCCCAAACTCTCTATCGGATACCGGGTCAACGGGGTATAATATTCTCATGGGTTTTCCGAAAACAGCATATTACCGTGAGACATTTACCGGATTGTCGCTCTCGAATGAAACCATCACAGGAAGGGAATTCGACGAATGCGAATTCATCCGGTGCAGCTTTGTGGATTGCAAGTTCGAATCATGCAAATTCCTGAGTTGCCGGCTGGTGGAATGCGTAATCAGCGCGATCAAGCCGGTCAATTGCCGGTTTCGGGAAGTGAAATTCCTGAAATCCAAGGTCATCGGGTTCGATTGGACGAAGGCGATAGTTATCGAAGACCTGGAGTTTGATGGTTGCCAGATCAACTATTCCAATTTCAGATTGTTGAAATTGCCCGGTATCAAGATCATCGACTGTGAAGCTAAAGAAGTCGATTTCATCGAAACCGACCTCACTAACGGTGTATTCAAGAAAACCGATCTGGAGAATAGCCAGTTTTTCAAGACGAATCTGACCGGCGCGGATTTCAGCAGCGCCCGGAACTATTCGATCGATGTCCGCAACAATATCCTCAAGAAGACTAGGTTCTCCATGCCCGAAGCCCTGGCGCTGCTTGACGGGCTCGATATCATCATCGAATAGTCTCAGCGCAGCCGAGTCTGCTCGATTGACTCAATCTCATCCTAGTGTTAATATGGCTTTGAATGACGCTTCAACGTATTGCCTGTGGCTGACGCCGTAGCTCTCGAGGCATTAGCCGGGGAGATCCGGCGGTGCGAGCGGTGCGGACTCGCTAATGGACGTACCTGCGCCGTGCCTGGTGAAGGGAACCCTGGTTCAGAGATCATGTTCATCGGCGAGGCGCCGGGATTCAATGAGGACCGTACCGGGCGGCCGTTCTGCGGCGCGGCAGGGACGTTTTTAACTCAACTTATTGAATCGATCGGGCTCAAGCGTGAAGACGTCTATATCACCAATATCGTAAAGAGCCGGCCGCCGGGGAACCGTGACCCGCTGCCGGAGGAAATAGCTGCCTGCAAGCCCTGGCTGGATAAGCAACTGGAGATCATCAAACCGAAAGTCATCGTCACGCTGGGCAGATTTTCGATGTCGAGGTTCTTTCCCAGGAAGACGATAAGCCGCATCCACGGCCAGTCCGAAAAATGCGGGGATTATACCTGCTTTGCCATGTATCATCCGGCGGCGGCGCTGCACCAGGGCAGTTTAAGAGCAACTATTATAGCCGATATGGCCAGGTTACCAAATATACTCGAGGAATTAAAAAAACGTGAACAACCAATCCCAACCCGGCCGCCGGAACCGGCAGCCAGCCAACTCAGTTTCTTCTGATTCTAATCCGCCTGATCAGACACCCACGAAGCAATCCCGGAGCCAGGGAAAGCCGCAGCTGACGCGGCAGCGCCCGGAAGCGAAATTGCGGGTAGTACCGCTGGGCGGTCTGGGCGAAATCGGCAAGAACATGATGGTCATCGAGTACGGTGACGACATCATCATCGTCGACTGCGGCCTGATGTTTCCCGAAGAAGACATGCCGGGCGTTGACCTGGTTATCCCCGATGTCACTTACCTGGTGGAGCGTAAGGATAAAGTCCGCGGCATCATCATCACTCACGGCCATGAGGACCATATCGGCGCGCTGCCCTATGTTCTGCCGCAGCTCGACGTGCCGATCTACTGCGCCCCGCTGCCCCACGGTCTGATCAGCGTCAAACTCAAAGAAGCCCGCGTCCACACCAATAAGATACATGAAGTGAAACCCGGCGAAACCATCAACCTTGGGGTTTTCAGCGTCGAGTTCGTGGCCATGTGTCACTCCATCCCGGACGCCGCCGGCCTGATCATCCGAACCCCCCTGGGCATCATCGTCCATTCCGGCGATTTCAAGCTGGACTATACCCCGGTAGGCTGCCGCCCATCCGACCTGGCGCGTCTGGCGCAGGTGGGAGCCGAGGGTGTATTGCTGCTGATGGCTGACTCTACCCACGTGGAAATCCCGGGTTACACGCCTTCTGAAAGAGTCGTAGGTGAGACCATATCTGCCGTCATGTCCAACGCGCCGGGGCGGGTGATCGTGACCACCTTTGCCTCACTGGTGGGCCGCATCCAGCAGGTAATGGACGCGGCTGTTAAGTATAACCGGAAAATATTCATCGCCGGGCGCAGCATGAGCGAGATCGTCAAAATGGCGCTCAGACTGGGTTATCTCAAGGCGCCGGAAGGGCTTATCGGCGACCTGTCCGATATGCACCGCCTGCCGCCGAACCGGGTCGCTCTGGTCACCACCGGTTCCCAGGGTGAGCCTACGTCCGCGCTGGTGCGTATCGCCAACGGGGAGCACCGCGAGGTGCAGATCAAAAAAGATGACACTATCATCATCTCCGCCTCACCCATCCCCGGCAACGAGTCGGTGGTGGCCAAGACTATCGACAGCCTATTCAAGCTGGGCGCGCAGGTATTTTACGACCGCGTGGCCAAGGTGCACGTTCATGGTCACGCCTCCCAGGAAGAACTGAGGCTGCTGCAGAGCCTTATCCGGCCGCAATATTTCATACCGGTGCACGGTGAATACCGCCACCTGAAGCTACATTCGCAACTGGCGGAGCAGATGGGGGTGGCCCCTGATAACATCTTTACACTGGAGGATGGCGATATCCTGGAACTGACCGCGAGCGGCGGTAAAGTAGTCGGCCACGCGCCGTCGAGCAACGTCTATGTTGACGGCTTGTCGGTCGGCGATGTCAACGGTGTGGTTCTGCGGAATCGCAAGATGCTTGCGCAGGACGGCATCGTGGTGGCTATCGTCACCCTTGACGCCGAATCCGGGCACCTGGCAGTGCGGCCTGATATCGTTTCACGTGGGTTTGTCGATCCTGAAATTGGCCGGGCGCTCATCGAGGAAAGCCGTGATCTGGTGACGCGGATGTTCGAGGAAGAGGTGCAGCGCGTTTCCGACTCCGCGGTCATTTCAAACCGGGTACGCGATCTGCTGTCCAAGTTCTATTATGAGAAAACACGGCGGCGGCCGATGGTGCTGCCGGTGCTGGTGACTGTATAGCTTCGAAGCACCACCATCGAAAATCGAAATAAAAATTGAAAGGGATGCGGAGTCGCATCCCTTTCAATTTCTGCCAACTCAGATATGTTTATTTTGATTCGATCGCCTTCGGTTCTTCTTTCTTGACAGCCACTTTTATCTGCTTTCTCTTCTTGTCTTCCGCGGTTGGCAGGGTGATGGTCAGTACACCGTTGGCATAAACCGGTTCGATCCTTGCGGTGTCAACAGTGTCAGGGAGGGACAACGCCCGATAGAATGAACCCCAGGCGCGTTCCCGCACCATATAGCCACCCTCTTCCATCTCATTGTCGGTGGCACTCTCAGCCTTGAGCGTCAGGACATTGTTTTCTACAGAAACCTCAATGTCTTCCGGCTTGACGCCTGGCATCGAGGCTTTAACGATGATTTCTTCACCCTTGCGAACGACATCGATCGGTATATTCCATTGTTCAGTCTCCTCCGGCCAGGCGGTGCCTCGCCATGGACGATTCAAAGCGCGTTCAAAGGCCCGCATCTCCCGAAATGGATCCCATTTTTGCAGCATCATAGCTTTGCCTCCATTAAGTCGATAATTAGTCACCGGATTGTGGAAAATCTGTAATTATGCGGTTTTTCTTCTTCTTTGATCATTCACCTCCCCGCCGTAAACCCATGATGTGCCGGACGCCCGCGAAATTCACCCCACGACGAGTCAAAGCTTCTATTTCCCGAATAACCTCGATATCGGCATCCGAGAACATGCGGTGTTTGCCGTCCGAACGAGTGGGACTGACCAGTCCGGCAGCCTCATATCGCCGGATACGATGCGATTCCACACCAGTCATGGTTACGGTTACGAACATAGTGTACCTGGCTATTTTCATCGACCCTCTATCTAAATAGTAGCAAAGTTAAACAAAAATATCAAGAATACTGACGCAATAAGAGAGATATATAGGCAAAAATACGGCAATTTACCGTTGACAAATAACCTCGAGGGATCAGGTTATTTCGCGCAGGCGATCTGAGACTGTGGCATAATCATTCGGTTAAATACCATGCCGGATGATTGCGGCCGCCTGGGCTTCCTGAATGTGGCACAGGGCGCAGGCCAATGCGTCGGCGGCGTCGGAGGTAGCGGGGAGGTCGGTCAGGTTCAACTGGAGCATCACCATACGGGCCACTTGATCCTTGGACGAGGCGCCGGAACCGGTGATGTGGGACTTGATGCGGGCTGGGGGGTATTCGAAAACATCGAGTCCTGCGTTGGCGGCGGCCAGTATGGCTACCGCCTGGGCCTTGCCGATGGTGAAAGCTGAGCGGGCGTTCTCAGAGAAAAAAGGGCTCTCCACGGCGGCGCAGTCCGGGTGGTGGGTGTTGATCACCTTTACCAGCTCGGCGTAGAGGTGTTTCAATTTTTCGGCCATCGGGAGCTTTTCGGAGCAGCTTACGGTGCCGCAGGTGACATAAATCACCGTCGAGCCTTCGGAGTCGATGATCCCGTAGCCGAGACGGCGGGTGCCGGGGTCAATGCCCAGAATTCTCACTTAAGCCGCCTGGAACTTCTCCACTACCGCCGGGTCGAAATCGGCGTTGGAATAGACGTTTTGCACGTCTTCCAGTTCCTCCATAGCGGTCAGTAGTTTGAGAGCCTGCATCGCCGTGTCTTCGTCAAGTTCGATCAGCGTCTTGGGGTGCATATCCATGCCGGCGGACTCGATGGTCAGGCCTTTGGCCTCCAGCGCCAGGCGTACCTTCTCCAACTGGTCCGGCGCGGTAACAACTTCCATATATTCTTCATCGTCGGTCTTGACGTCCTCGGCGCCGGCGTCGATGACCTCGAGTGTCAGTTCGTCCGTATCCCGGCCGTCTGTTTTGACGGTGATGCTGCCTTTGGGTTCGAAGATCCAGGACACACACCCGGCTTCGCCCATGGCGCCGCCGCTCTTGGTGAAGAGGTGCCGGACCTCCTGGATGGCACGGTTGCGGTTGTCGGAAACGGCATGAACCAGCACCGCCACGCCGCCGGGCCCGTAACCTTCCAGCGTCAGTTCGAGGAGGGTTTCACCTTCAAGCTGGCCGCTGCCTTTCTTTATGGCGCGTTCGATGTTATCGGACGGCATGCGGGCGTCCTTGGCCTTTTGAACGGCCAGGCGCAGGCGGGCATTCATGTCCGGGTCCGGGCCGCCTTCCTTGGCGGAGAGAATGATCTCACGGGAAAGCTTGGTGAATATCTGGCCGCGCTTGGCGTCGGCGGCGCCTTTCTGATGTTTGATGGTAGCCCACTTGGAATGTCCGGACATATCGTGCTCCTTGCGGTTAACGTTCGTTCGATTGCTATTCTAACACTTCGGGTAGGTGAATTAAACGGAATCCGCGAAATGAACCCGTTGTTGGATGGAGCTACATTCGGATATTACAGGAAGCGTCATCGCCATTGACTGATTATTGCTTCGGCTTTAGAATGGGTTACCCGTGTTGGTCTGGAGGCTTGGTGACCGAACCCCGCAAATTTAATAAGTGGCATGTCCTGGCGGTGATTTCCGCCGCTCTGTTCATGATCAACCTTGACGTCACCATCGTCAATATAGCTTTACCGAGCATCATGGAGCGCCTCGCCGCCTCTCTGGCTGACGCTGAGTGGGTGCTCAATGTTTATATCCTGATATTTGCCGTGCTTCTGATCACCATGGGGCGGCTGGGTGATATCTTTGGCCGGAAGCGCCTGTTTACCGGAGGACTGGTGCTGTTCACCGTTGCGTCACTGTTATGCGGGCTAGCGCCCAGTATCGAATGGCTGATCGGCGCCCGCGCGCTCCAGGCTATCGGCGGAGCCGCGATGATGCCGGCCACCCTGTCTATTCTGAATGTCACCTTCCATGGCGGGCAGCGGGGACTCGCCATGGGTATCTGGGGTGCCACGGCCGGGGCGGCGGCGGCGCTGGGGCCTATCATCGGCGGGTTGCTGGTGGGCGGACCGGGCTGGGAGTGGGTCTTCCTGGTGAACCTGCCGGTCGGCATCCTTGCCCTAGCGGCAGCGGTAAAAATCGTCCCGGAAACGAAAGATCCCGGGACCAGCCGACGGATAGACGTACCCGGGATCCTGGCCGCATCGGTAGGGCTGGGAACGCTCACCTATGCCCTTGTTGAGGGTCAGGCCTTTGGTTGGACATCGCCGCTTATCCTGAGCTTGTTTGGTGTAAGCCTGGCGGCATTGATTTTATTCGTCTTTATAGAGGCCGGGAGTCCGACGCCGCTAATCGAACTCAACCTCTTCCGTAATCTTTCCTTCTCCGCCGGGAATTTCCTGGGATTGATCGTCATGTTCAGCCTGGTGGGCACAATATTCTTATCGGTGATGTATCTCCAGGCGGTCAGGGATTATTCCCCCATGACCACAGGGTTGATCGTGCTGCCTATGCCGCTGGCGCTTATGGTGATCTCTCCGATTGCGGGGCGTTTGGCTGACTATATTCGGATGCGATGGTTGATGTCGGCGGGTATGCTGATGGTGGCGCTGGCACTGTCACTTTTGTCCCAGGTGACACCCGAGATCGATGGCCGAATGCTTGCCTGGCCGCTGGGTTTGGCGGGATTGGGCTTGGGGCTGGTCATGGCGCCGCTGGGGGCGGTAGTGATGGCATCAGTTCCGGTGGCCAGATCAGGGGCAGCCTCTGGAGTGCTGACTACCATGCGTCAGACCGGAGCGGTGCTGGGCATAGCGGTGCTGGGGGCGGTGCTGCAGTTTCACATGGTCAATAATCTCAGGTTGTTCTTTGCCGGCATACCGTTCATGCCGCAGGAAGCCAAGGACGCTATCATCGAAGGGGTGAGCAAGGGGGGAATGGGGGCAGTGGCCACGGTCAATGCCCCGAGTTTTCTTCAGACGCTCATCGCCGAGGTGATGACGGAACAGTTCACCCTGGCCTTGAGTTCGGCCATGACTGTGGCGATGTACGTTTGTATTGGCGGGGCGGTTGTGGCTCTTTTCATCAACCACCGGCCGCGGCATAAGACCGGGGCGATATCCCCAACCACCGTCCGGGATGTTTAGCGGATAAAATCCACCGCTATTCCTTAGCGACCATAACCTCGGTCGATTTGATGATCGCCGTTACAGTATCACCGGCTTTCAGTTTCATACCTTCAGCCGAAGCGCGGGAGATGAGGCTGACGATCTCGATACCGGCGGCTGAAACTATCACTTCCGCCATGACGGTGCCGAGTTTGACTTCCTTGACTGTGCCCTTGAACTGATTGCGTGCGCTGATCATGTTTGCCTCCTTTGATTTGCTGCTTTTATTATACACCCGGGTGTTCACAAGTCGTAGAGGGATTTGAAAGCCAAATCCGGCCACAAAAGGAAATTCTCCGGGCTTCCGACGCGTGCCAACCGTCCGTCCAGTATGAAAGCTATCCGGTCGGCCATGTCCATGGCTTCTTCCAGATCATGGGTGACATGGATGCAGGTGAACCCCAACTCCCGCTGTAGTTTTTTCATGTGCGCCCGGGAACCGCGGCGCAATGAGGCATCCATGGAGCTGAATGGTTCATCCAGCAGCAGCAGCCAGGGACTTGTAATGAGGGACCGTGCGAGGGCTACGTTCTGGCGCTCGCCGCCACTCAACGTACCTGGTCTGCGACCCAGCAGGTGTTCTATGTTTATCAATTGGCAAATTCTGTCGAGGGAAGCTTCGATAACATCACGGGACCGGCGCTGCATTTTGAGACCGAAGCAGACATTGTCATGGACGGTCAGATGGGGAAAGAGCATCTGGTCCTGGTAGACTAAAGACAGTCCCCGCTCCTCCGGATTCAGGCCACACAGATTGGTACCGTCGCGCCGAATGGTGCCTCGCTCCGGGCGGCGCAGTCCGGCAATAGTTTCCAGCAGTACCGTCTTGCCGGAACCGGTAGGACCAAGCAGCACCAGGTACTCTCCGGTCTTGATCTCCAGATTGATCTCTCTTAGTTTAAAGGCGCCGGCGTTGACCGACAGGTCCTCAATAACCAGCATTTGCCCCCCGGCTCAGCAGCAGCCTGATGCCGATGAAAATGATCAGCGAGATGATGACCAGCAGCGCGGCAATGGGAACGGTGGCCGCCAGACCCTGGGTCTGAAATCGTTCATACACCAGGACCGGCGCGATCATGGGATGATAGGCCAGGATAATGACGGCGCCGAACTCGCTCATGCTCCGAGCCCACATCATAAGGCCGCCGCTTAAAATGTTGCGCCGGGCCAGCGGCAGGGCGACCTGGATGAAAGCCTGAGAGGGGGAGGCGCCCAGAGTCCGGGCGACGCCGATCAGCCGGTCATCAATGCGGCTGAAGCCATCGCGGGCGGCGTTCAACAGGAACGGCACGCTGACGAAGAGCATGGCGATGATGATCCCGGCTATGGAATCGACGAATTCGATGCCAACATCCTCGAATCTCTGGCCGACCCAGAAACTGCGGCCGAAGACGAAGAGAAGAGCGATGCCGGCAGCGGAATGGGGAATGACTACCGGCAGGTTGACCACCCCTTCCAGCAGCCGTTTACCGGGGAACCGGTAGTGGGCTAACAGGTAGGCCAGGGGCACGCCCAAAACCAAACCGATCGCCGTAGCCGCCAGGGCGGCCAGGATAGTCAGGCCGATGGAACTCATGACCACGCTGTCGGTCAGTGTCTCCAACAGCCGTCCGGTCTCAGCGGAGAAGATCAGTCGGCCCAGCGGCAGGACGATGAAAAGGACCAGGGTCGCCCCCAGCAAGGAAAATACCACCGGCAGCCACGAATTCTTTGGGCGTCTTCGACTCTTAGCCATCAATTCGGGTGGACCATCGGATTACCTGAACAGGTTTTTCAAATCGTCCGGCAGGGAGGCCGGGTTGTCACAGCGCGGGGGTATGAGAGGGGGGTGTGAGTGCTCGTTCATGATGGCCTGCCCTTCCGCGCTCAACAGGAATTCGATGAACAGCGCCGCTTCATCCGGGTGGGAGGCGGAGGCGGGGATGGTAATACCGTAGAAGATGGGTTCGCCGAGGAAAACGGGGGTGACAGAGGCGAAGCGCCGGAAGTCCAGGGTGACTTTAACCGTGGAATACAAATCCTGGAACTCTTCACGGCTGAAGTCGATCTCCGGCGGCAGCGCCAGGAAATTCAAGCCATGCTGTTCGGCTACGCTCTCGTACTCGAAGGCGTAATCGATTTGGCCCGCCTCGAGCAGGGACAGCAACTGGACAGAGAAACCCCTCAGGGCGATATGCCGGGTCCGCGCCTCGATGAGTTCCGGAACGACGATGTTAAAACCGTTCCCTTCATCCAGCGAGCGTACCGGCCCGGTGAGGTTGAAGGTGAAGAGATTCTCGAAGATGGTGTTGTCGTCGTAGTAAGCTTCCGCGAGTTGGGCAATCATCAGTGTACGGTAACCCACCGCATCCAGCCGGGGGTCGGCCAAACCCAGCCGGACCTCTTCCCGGTTCAATATCTCGAACCAGTTGCCGGCGTCAATCTCATCGCTGTAAAGACTGTCATCTGTATAAGCGATGCCGAGCCGGTTGCCGGCGAACTGGATCGTCCAATCGGCGTAGGACTCGGTGGTGTTCGGCAATAGTGTGGGATACATGAGGAGCGGAATGAGCGAATAGTCCGCCACAGCCACCACATCGATGTCGTCATGAATCTCGGTGACATGGCGTATCACCTGGATGCTGCCATGGCCTTCCATGAGGACATCGATATGGGGATATTTGCTCTCAAAGGCTTTTTCAATAGCCTCGAAGGGCACCAGCAGACTGCCGGCTTCAAAAACTACCAGCTTCGTACTAGTTTGCTCGCCGCTGCAACCGGTAGACGCCGGGAGGGTACACGACGCTACCAGGAGACCTGCCAACAACAGTCCGATCCGCTTCATTCCGCTCTCTCCGGGGTAAACATTATGGGAAGATGATCTTGATCGATACAATCAGACTGACCATCTGGCCTTTGGTTAGGCCTTCGCCGACCAGTCGCAGCGGGAAGAAGGCTTCTGACAACATTTCACCGTTCATCTTGAAAGCGACGATTATCTTGTCATTGCGCTTTACCAGTTCGGAGGAGATGGTCCGGGAGAAACCGTCGGATGCGGTAACCTGGATCTGGTATCCGGCATTCGCCAGGTCGTCGTTGAAGGCGATATCGCGCTGGTGCTTCTGGCCGTCGTCGACCCAGCCCAGCAGGCGCCACAGGGGGATACCCTGCCAGACGTTGCCATCCGGGTCGGTCCATTCCGCGCCGTGGCAGCCGGGGGTAGCGCCGGATTCGAAAGTGGCGTAATCCATCTCTTCGGTGATGCCACCTTCCAACATGAGGGTCCAGGTGGCGGCCGCCTCGATAATCTCGATCTTGGTGACCCATTTGACCCACCAGTGGCCTTCGGTGACGGTGGTATCATTAGCTAGGATGACCATGCGAAGGGGGCCGTCGGAATCCGGGATTTCATTGCCTGACTGTTCGTA
Source organism: Dehalogenimonas sp. THU2 (assembly GCF_039749495.1). Taxonomy (NCBI): domain Bacteria; kingdom Bacillati; phylum Chloroflexota; class Dehalococcoidia; order Dehalococcoidales; family Dehalococcoidaceae; genus Dehalogenimonas; species Dehalogenimonas sp. THU2. The sequence goes on from NZ_JBDLLU010000003.1 coordinate 143,935, forward strand.
AGCGATGATGGGGATCAGGGGCGGGGGATTGGAAAGTTCATTACCGCTGGCCACGTCGAAGGCGGTGAAGTAGCCTTCCGTGATCTGACGGTGGGACAGCGTCATGGTGTAGCCGTCCTTGGCTTCCACGCGTACGGCGTTAGCTTCGGTGATGCCACCGATCTGGCTGAGCAGGTCGGCGATGGATACGCCCTTGAATCCCTGGGGAGCGATGATGCGGCCGGTGGAGTTCATAAGGCCAGCCTGTCCATCTTTGGCGCTTAGTGCCTTGAGCTGGTTGAAGGTCAATTCCTTGGTCTGGGTGCCGTTGACCAGTGTCAGGACCAACGGGGAGTCATCGACGGTCGGAGTTGCTTCCTTCGGAGTGCAACCGCCCGCGATAGCCATGAGCAGAGCCAGTGTGGTGGCAACGATGATAAGGGGCTTGAGTTTCCTGAGCCAGGTACGCATAGAACCTCCTGAGAATCTTCTACTGCGCGCCTTGACGGAGGTAACTCTTCGTTAAATGGAGAAGGGATAGCTATGCAGCCATACCAATGAAATGAAAAAAAGAGACACTTATAGAATCAAGCGTCTCTTCAGGTGCAATACCAAACTTTCACTGGCTCTCCTCTTTCCAAATACGGGAGGCACCGGTGTTTCCACCTGTACCCTCGGAGCTTTGCAGCTCACCGGTTCCGCAACCATGACATTTGTTTTAGGTCGTCGGAACTCGAAGAGTTACCGCCATTTCGGCGGAGTTGAAGGGGATTATAACAGCGCGTTTCTTAGATGTCAAAAGGCTTTGGTGTCAATAACTGATTGGTAGTTCATTCAATCTATTGACAATGGTACATTTTGCTCCTATGATGGTCATCAATAAAAATACTTGAACAGGTATTCAACCTGCGAGAGAATGAAAGGGGTCCAAATGCGGCGCGTACTGACGTCACTCGGAATCGTCCTCATCGCCTTTGCCCTGGTCTGGTTGTATTTCATCTTCCCCGGCATGGCCAAACTTCCGGAGGATTACACAGCGGAATACCGTTTTGAAGGCACGGTGCAGGTGTTCAATCCGTCGACCGGTTCTCTGGTGCCTATCAATACCAAGATGGAGCGGACCCTGGATGCGACGGGTGTTAACGATGCCGGCGCGCTTATTATTCAGCAGGTCATTAAATTCACTGAAGCGACCTCAGGTGCCCCGTTATCAGCGATCAACCCGGCTCTGGCCGCGCTAGATTCGACTGAAACGTACGCCGTGGACCGTTCGACCCGAGAGAACGTAACGGGCGGCGATAAGTCACGCAGCGGCCAGTTCACCTTCCCGGCCGACGTCCAACAGGAGACCTACCAGGTCTGGTCGGCGACAACAGGAAGTGCATTACCGGCGACCTTTGTTCGTGAAGAGACGATTCAGGGCGTCAAAGTATATACCTTCAACATCGACAGTAAAGGTAACGCCTACCCCGCCGCCGCCAACGGAGCGCCCCAGACGGTGGACGTGTTCACCATCATATCGGTTGAACCTATCAGCGGCACACCGGTCTTTACCACCAGCAAGACTACCATCAATATGCAGGTAGCTCCGACTACCTCGATCCCGGTGTTGATCAACGAAATCACTTTTACCGATGACACTGTCGAAGACGCGGCGGAAGAAGGTGCGGCCAACCGCAACCTGATCCTTGTGGCGAGCGTTTATGCGTTCTGGGGTGCTATCGGGTTAGGTTTGGTACTGCTTGTGATCGGGGTCACCAGGAAAAGCTAAGTCCCAGAACACTTTGGAATAGAATACGAAAGGGAGGCTCGAAGGAGCCTCCCTTTTTTAATGGAAGTTAGTTACACCCTCACCTTTAATTCCTCTCCCCCTTCGACAGGCTCAGGGCAGGCCTCAAGGGAGAGGAAGATGGGAAAGTACGCTAACCCAGCGCCGACACCACTGCCACGGCATAGTCCCGGCTGTGAGACAGGCTGACGGCGAGGCTGGTGATGCCAAGTTCTGAGGCAATCGATTTTGCCCGCCCGTAAAGCCTGATCTCCGGGCGTTGGCCTGGTTCAGCGATCACTTCGATATCACGGTAAATCAATTCCTTGCAACCCAGCGCCTTGACCACCGCTTCCTTGGCGGCGAAACGGGCGGCCAGGGACGGTAATTTGCTGCGGTAGAGTGACACTTCGGCATCGGTGAAAACCCGGGCCAGAAAGTTCTCGCCCCAGCGGGATATGGCGGTTTCGATGCGCGATATTTCGATAATATCCACGCCAAGGTACTGGTTCATACGGGCGCCTCGCAGGGGGCTTTTTCCAGCCTGATGGCAGCTACTTTCAGCTCCGGTATCCGGGCTACCGGGTCAAAAGCCGGGCTGGTCAGGATATTGGTGGCTGTTTCCGGGAAATGGAAGGTCATGAAGACTACTCCCGGTGCCAGCCGCCCGCTGACCCGGGCCACGGCAGTTACCGAGCCGCGGCGGGAAGTGACCGTGACATTCTCACCGTCAGCGATACCCAGACGGTCAGCGTCGCTCGATGCGATTTCTAGTGTCTCCTGCGATTGCAGCACCTTGAGTCCCCCGACCCGGCGCGTCATGGTGCCGGTGTGGAAGTGATACGGGCTGCGGCCGGTGGTCAGGATGAAGGGATACTCATCGTCAGGCTGCTCGGCCGAGGGGCGGTATTCAAGAGCCTTGAACGCGCCTTTACCGCGGCTGAATCGTTCGACGTGAAGTATCGGCGTGCCGGGGTGGGTTGGGGTGGGGCAGGGCCATTGAAGACCGCCGGTTTCCAGCCGCTCCCAGGTTATGCCGCCGTAGCTGGGGGTGAGCGATCGCATCTCATCGAATATTCGATCGGGACCGGTGTAATCGAACCCCTTGCCGCCCAACCGCTTACCCAGTTCGTTGGTTATCCACCAGTCGGGCCGGGAGTCGCCGATAGGGGCGACGGCGCGGCGGACCCGCTGCACCCGGCGTTCCGTATTGGTGAAAGTGCCGTCTTTTTCCGCAAAACTCACCGAAGCCAGGATGACATGGGCTATTTCCGATGTCTCGGTGCGGAAGATGTCCTGGACTACCAGCAGTTCAAGCTTGGAGAGGGCTTTTCTGACCCGGTTGATGTCCGGATCCGAGAGCATAATGTTCTCACCGACCAGGTAGAGGGCTTTGATCTTTCCTTTTTCGATGGCTTTCAGTATCTCCGGAACGGTCAGCCCGCGTTTCTTGGGCAGGGACACGCCCCAGGCCGTTTCGAATTTGGCCCGAACTTCATTATCGGCGACCTTCTGATAGCCGGGAAAAACATCGGGCAACGCTCCCATATCGCAGGCGCCTTGCACGTTGTTCTGGCCGCGGAGCGGGTTCACCCCGGCACCGGGTTTGCCGAGATTGCCGGTTAAAAGCGCCAGGTTGGCGACGGCGCTGACGTTGTCCGTGCCGTGGCTGTGCTGGGTGATGCCCATGGCGTAGAGGATGCTGGCCGGTCGGCTGGCCGCATACAAACGTGCCGCTTCCTTAATTTGGTCTAGCGGCACGCCGGTGATCGTGGCGGCATGGTCGAGGTCGAAGCTATCGAGCGATTCGGCCAGGGCCTCGAAACCCTCGGTCCGTTCGGCAATGAAAGTCTCGTCGTAAAGCTTTTCGTCGAAAATGATCTTGCACATCGCTGAAAGCAGCAGGACATCGGTGCCCGGCGTCTGTTGCAGGAAGATGTCCGCGTAGCGGACCAGGGGTATCTTCACCGGGTTGGCCACGATGAGGCGGGCGCCGTTCTTGATGGCCTGCTTGACCTCGAAACCGATGACCGGGTGGGTCTCCGAGGTGTTGGCGCCGATGGCGAAGAAGCAGGCGGTATCTTTCATGTCACCGATAGAGTTGCTCATGGCGCCGGAACCGAAGGCGGCGGCCAGGCCGGCTACGGTGGGGCTGTGGCACAGCCGGGCGCAATGGTCCACCGAGTTGGTGCCCAGGACGGCGCGGGCGAACTTCTGGATGAGATAATTCTCCTCGTTGGTAGCCTTGGCGGAGGAGATGACCGCCACTTCTTCCGGTTGATAGCGGGACAGCTTGGAGCAGACGTATTCCAGGGCTTCATCCCAGGGGGTTTCGACGAATGCGCCATTGGTTTTGATGAGAGGGGCCGTGAGCCGATCCGGGTGATGGACGAATTCCCGCACACCGTAACGCCCTTTGACACACAGTCTTCCCCTCGACGCAGGGTTCGCCTCATCGCCGTCCACGCCGACGATCCTGCCGCCGCGGAGTTGCAGCTTCAAACCGCAACCGACACCGCAGTAGGGGCAGATGGTAGATACCTCGGAGTCTGATTTGACATAATCCTTGGAGGCGAGGGCGGCTACCGGACAATGGGCGACACATTCGCCGCAACTGCGGCAGTTGGTCTCGATGATCGGCCGGTCGGCGACGGTACCCACCCTGGAATCGTAACCGCGGTCTATGAGTTCGATGGCGTTGTTGCCGGTAACCTCGTCACAGGCGCGGGTGCAGCGGGCGCACAGGATACAATAGTTGCGGTCCAACTTGAAGAAGGGGTTTGAGTCGTCGATGGCCTGGACGCGGTCGCTGTGGGGCAGTTTGCGTTCGGTAAAACCGAGATGAGCCGCCACGCGCTGGAGCTCGCATCGCTGGTTCTTAACGCAGGAGAGGCAATCGAGGGGATGCTCGGCCAGCAGCAGATCGAGCACGGAGCGGCGGGCATCGATTAGAGCTTGCGTCTCGGTACGCACCACCATGCCCTCCGCCGCCGGGGTGGTGCAGGCGGTGGGCAGTCCGCGCATTCGGTCAATCTCCACCACACACATGCGGCAGCCGCCGTAGGGTTTGAGGTCCGGGGCGTAACACAGATTGGGGATATAGACGCCGGCGTCACGAGCGGCTTCCAGCACCGTCTGACCTTCGACCGCGATGATTTCTTTATCGTCTATTCTGAGTTTAATCATGAGAACGACCGCAAATCCCGAAGTTCCAAAAGTTTGGTCATTTGAATTTGGTAATTGGAGCTTGTTTGGTTATTGTTTCTTGTATCTTGATTATTCATGTTATCGTGACCGCATCAAGTTTACAGACATCGCGGCAGACGCCGCAGCGGTTGCACAGGCCTTCATCCAGGAGGACCGGCTGGCGCTTGGCGACGAAGGTGATCGCCCGGGCGGGGCAGGCTTTGACGCACAGCCGGCAGCCGTTACATTTATCGTTGACGATGGAATAGGTGATCAGGGACTTGCAGACGCCGGCGGGGCAGCGCTTCTCGATGATGTGGGCCTCATACTCGTCACGGAAGTATTTCAGCGTCGTCAGTACCGGGTTGGGTGAGGTGCCGCCCAGGGCGCACAGGGAAGCCGCCTTGATCTGTTTGGCCAGTTCCTCCAGCAGGGGGATATCTTCCGGCCGGCCGTCGCCTTTGGTGATCCGTTCCAGGATGCTGAGCATCTGGCGGGTGCCCAGCCGGCAGGGCACGCACTTGCCGCAGGACTCAGCCTGGACGAAGGAAAGGAAATAACGGGCCACGTCCACCATGCAGTTGCCCTGATCCATGGCGATCATGCCGCCGCTGCCCATGATGGCGCCGGATTTTACCAGCGACTCGTAATCGAGTCCGATATCGGACATGGCGGCCGGCAGGCAGCCGCCGGAAGGCCCGCCCACCTGCACCGCCTTGAGTTTTCTCCCTTTGGGGATGCCGCCGCCGATACCGAAAATGACATCCTGAAGCGGTGTGCCCATGGGTACCTCGATGAGCCCCATGTGATTGATATTGCCGGCCAGGGCGAAAACGCACGTGCCCTTGCTTTTATCGGTGCCGATGCCGGCGTATTCATCCACGTTGCCGGCCAGGATATATGACGCCATGGCCAGCGTCTTAACGTTGTTCATGTTGGTAGGTTTGCCCCACAGGCCGGAGATGGCGGGGAAGGGGGGGCGGGAGCGGGGCATGCCGCGCTTGCCCTCGATGCTGGCCATGAGCGCCGTTTCCTCGCCGCAGACGAAGGCGCCGGCGCCCTCTTTGATATGAATGTCGAAGTCGAAGCCCGAACCCATGATGTTGAGGCCTAAAAAGCCGTGCTCCCGCGCCTGCTCGACGGCGTGTTTAACCGTGGAAACGGCCAGGGGATATTCGGCGCGGACATAGATATAACCGTGGGCGGCGCCGATAGCGTAAGCGGTGATGATCAGTCCCTCGATGACCGAGTGGGGATCGCCTTCCAGGATCGACCGGTCCATAAAGGCGCCGGGGTCTCCCTCGTCGGCGTTGCAGATGACGTATTTGGGAGTTCCTTTGGCGTCATGGCAGAATTGCCATTTCTGACCGGTGGGAAATCCCGCCCCGCCCCGCCCCCGCAGCCCCGATCTCATCACCTCGTCGATGACCTGCTGGGGAGTGAGAGCGGTCAGTGCCCGGTGCAATCCGGCGTAACCGCCGCGGGCGATGTAGTGACTGATGCGCAGCGGATTGATGTGGCCGCAGTTCCTGAGGGCAATGCGGCGCTGACCCTTGAGCATGGGCATCTCATCGAAAGCCGGGATACCGTCTATGCTGCCCTCGCCGATGGTGCATAAAGCCAGATCCGGGCGGGGATCGCCCTTAATAATGAAGTCCTCGATGATCTTCCCGGCCTTTTCCGGTGTCATGAAGCCGTAGCTCACGCGGGGCATGCCGGGCAGGGCGATATCCATGGTCGGCTCGGCGTAGCACATGCCGAAGCAGCCTACCTGGGTGATGGTGGCCTTGATACCGAGCCGGTCAAGCGTGGCGGTTATGGCGTCCAACACGCTCATGGCGCCGGAAACCTTGCCGCAGGTGGCGGTGCCGATGAGGATGTGGGGGGTGGGGCTCTCTATGAGCGTCTGCCAGTGGGCTTTGGCTTCCGCCTGGAGAGTCGGGAAATCGATCACTGGCGGCATGAGCAACCCGTTCCGGTTTTCTTTCGGCGGGTGATGGCGTCGAGGATGTTGCCCGTGGAAGTTTTGCCGTGGATCTCTTCGTTCAGGAGCACTACCGGCGCCAGGGCGCAGGCGCCGATGCAGGCCACGGTGTCCAGGCTATATTCCAGATCCGCCGTCGTCTCCCCCGGTTTGATCTCCAGTTGCCGTTCCAGTTCAGACAGGATGCGCTCGCCGCCTCCGACATGGCAGGCGGTGCCGCGGCAGACCTTGATGACGTTGCGGCCGGAGGGCTTGAACCTGAACTGGGTGTAAAAAGAAGCCACGCTGTAAACGGTGCTCTCGGCCAGCCCCAGCCGCTCCGCCGCGGCGGCCATGGCTTCCGGCGGGAGATAACCCAGGCGCTCCTGAAGCTGCTGCAGCATGGGGATCAGGTTTGCCTGGTCACGGCTGAAACCACATAACAGCGCCTGGAGTTCTTCTTTGGAGGTTAAATTTTCAGGAATCACTTGCACCGCCCGGGTCGTTGTAACAATACGCAGGAAGTCAAAATCGGAGAGATTTAATTATAGACCATCCACCTCGGCGCAGCAATGAATCACTCTGTCGATACGTTCGGTGGTTGACATCGAGGGGGTAAAAGTGGGATACTTAGAAATTGTCTGACGCGGGGTGGAGCAGTGGCAGCTCGTCGGGCTCATAACCCGAAGGTCATAGGTTCGAATCCTATCCCCGCTACCAATACCGATCGAATCAAGTCCGTCTGAAAAGGCGGGCTTTTTTTGTTTTACCCGGCTGGGAGTACCCCTGCCGGTGAATCGATCCACCATGCCGGAGTCACCGGGTCGGGAACAATCGAAGACCTAACTCGTAAGATCGATCCCTGCCGGAAAGCAGCCGCCAGATCATCCAGCGCCTCCGGATCGAACGGCTCCTGCCACTTGATCCCCAGTCTATCCCGGAACAGATCCACTGGCAGCCCGATATCTGCGATGTATAGATCCCCGACGTGTATTTGTTGGGCCTTTAGTAAGCCAGTTTTGACAAAAGCCAGGGTCAGCGTGGCCCGGGGCTTGATGTGGGAGTAGCTGTGCCCGGTGTCGGCGTCCATGCCTGAAGGCAGGTCGAGGCAGGTCACGTTGAATCGGGATGACAGGGAATCGAAAACATCCTTATTATCATCACTTGCGCCAGGGTCAAAACCGTAGCCGAAATAGGCGTCGATGCAACACGCTTCGTCATCGTCCGGAGGCAGGCCTTCGATAACAGGCACCCCGAAAGCCCTGGCTCTGGCGAGTTGTTCCGCCGGCAGCGGACGAAGACTGCCGGCGCCCCGGGGTAGATAGATTTTAACGTCGATCCCCCACCCCGCCAGCCTCCTGGCGGCGACGATGCCCCCTCCCCCGTTGTTACCCGGGCCGGCGACCACCGAAAAAGCCCCGCTCTCCCGCGACAGGCTCAGCGCCAGGCGGGCCAGGTTCAGGCCGGCGTGTTCCATCATGAGTTGAACGCCGGTACGGTATTCCCCGACCATCAGCCGGTCGGCGGCGGCCATCTGTTCTCTGGAGATCGCTGGTAGCAGTCTCATTTATCTGTACCAGCTCTAGCCGGATACCCGGATCACGGTCTTGATGTGAGCCGGATCGTTTCCCGTAAATGCTTTCTCGAAATCCGCCAGGTCGAAACGATTGGTGATGATGCGGCGGGCGAGATCCGGATACTGCCGGTTGATCTCCGGCATAGACGCTACGGCGGCTAAGAAATGATTGCGGTTGGAATTGACACTGCCTACCAGCACTTGGTTGTACCGGACCATCTGGCCGAAGCTTTGGGCGGCATCGATATTGATCTTGAAATCCTTGCGCGGGATGCCGGTCATCACGTAGATGCTGCTCCTGGACATGTACATGATAAGCTCACCGGCGATAGGTGAAGCGCCGGAGGCTTCAAAAACAATGTCCAGACGCTGACCGGCCAGGATGTCTTGTGACATGACCTCTTGGGCGCTCATGCCTTTGACATTCAGATAGTGAGCGTCCATATATTTAACCAGTTCCGCCTTCGGGTGATCGGGGGGAACGATATCGATAGCGATAACCGTCGCCCCGGCGAGCCGGCAGAGCGCGGTGGCCAGGAGACCCAGCGGTCCCACCCCGATAACCAGGACGATCTTGCACCCGCCCCACATCGGAGAGTCGAAACTGTGCTCGGGATGGGAACAACTCCAGGGCATGCGGCTCTGGATCAACCTGATCTGCTGGATACCCTTTTCCACGATCGAAATCGGTTCGGTCAGCACCGCCATATCAGAAAATTCCGGCGGTATTTTGACCACATACTGTTCTTTCTCGACGACCTTTTCCGTCAGGTATCCGTCCAGCTTGTGAATCCCGTGTTCGGTGAACAGTCCGGTCATGCACATGTCGCTCTGGTTTTCCCGGCAGGGGTGACATATGCCGCAGCCATGACGGACGGCGGCGGACACCAGATCACCCTCTTTAACGCGGGTAACCGCCGAGCCGACAGCCTCGACGATACCGGTCATCTCGTGTCCCAGGACCATGGAATTCTTCTGGGCGTCGAAATCGGCGCCGGTTTTTACCGTGTTGTAATCGGTGCCGTCCAAGCCGACCTCTTTAACCCGGATGAGGATGTCATCCGGCTCCTCGATCACCGGTTCAGGCAGTTCCAGCGCCTGTAAGCCTTCCCGGCCGCGAATCATACCGACAGCAAACATCGTGTGCCTCCCTTTTAAATATAATCGATTACAGGTTACGACAATGATCGTTCGGGTCGTATAAGGTCACCTTACGGTCTCTGTCCGATCAGCTTCCGACGTCTCCCTGGCATTGATCGCGCGGATGCAACTGCGCACCACCGCGGCAACCTTATCCGGTTTATGGACGATCCAGGCTTCCTTGATGATCTCGTTGAGGTGGATACTGGCATTGGTGAAGGGGGTGGCGATGGCAACGACGTACATCCCGGCTTTTTGAGCGGCGGTGATGCCGTTGACTGAATCTTCCAGGACGATGCACTCGTTCGGCTGCACGCCGAGCCTTTTTGCGGCGGTCAGGTATATCTCAGGGTCCGGTTTCCCTTTGGAGATGTCCTCCGCCGTCAAAATGACATCGAGCAGTGGGCCGATTCCCAGGGATTCGACCACGTGATCGACATCTTTGCGTTTGGAGAGCGTGGCCAGGGCGGTCCGGCACCCCAACGCCCGGGCCTCCGATAGAATCTTGATATTGTAAGACCATTGATTGTCCCGGATAACCTGGGGATCGGCGACCATCCGGTCATATATCTTGTATCTTATGGCGGTCAGGACTTCCCAGGGTTCGGTGGCCTCGTATTCCGGCATCAAAGCCCGCAACTCCGCCTCAAGACCGAGTTTGTCCATCACATGCCGGGAAGTGATTTCGCGCGAGGAACCCACGACCTCCCGGTAGGCCTCCCCAGCCCGGGCATCCGGTTCCGGAAGTCTCCGGATCTGTTGCACCGCAAGGGCGTAGGCTTTCGCCTTCAGTTTTTCAGTCTGGACCAGCACTCCGTCCAGGTCGAAGATCATGCCCCTTATCACGGCGAGCCTCCGGTTAAGTAATCAGCAGTATATTTCAGTATAAGGCCGGAGTGATGTGAAAACAATAAGTTACCGGCCTATGTCGTCCCCACCAATTCGGGAAACTCATCGGGAAACTCATGCGTCAATACGGCGACAATATTCCGGGAAAAATGATAACATTGATTTACTAAAGAGGTTTCAGGGTATAACCAGGGATTCAGGAACACCTGGTCCGGAGAATAAACCACCCTGATCGAGGAATCATTAAAGGGTTATGAAATCCTAATTATATTTAAGCATAATGGCGTATTGACTTCTTTTTTACTTTAAGAGATATTTAGGTAGCGAATAATAACATCGGAATCTTGGAGCGTGGCGCTCTTGAGGTTTGATTTTTTGAAAACAAAACACGAGTTATACCCGACAATTTTTACTAAGGGATACTTCTCCGGGAGGTACTCATGATCACTGACTTGGGAAAGATCCCGGGAGCGATCAGCGACGTGGATTCAAATATGCCCCCTCTTTCGCCCAATTCACTCAGGGTTCTGGAAAAGCGTTACTTAAAACGTAACCGTGCCGGTGAGATTATCGAGACACCGGAAGAAATGTTCCGGCGCGTTGCTGGGGCTGTCGCTTCGGCGGAATCTCTTTATAACGCCGGCGCCGACAATTCCGCGGTAGCCGAGGAATTCTACAAGATGATGGTCCGTCTGGAATTCCTGCCTAATTCACCCACTCTTTTCAATGCTGGCACTGAAGCCGGGCAGTTATCATCCTGTTTCGTGCTACCGATCCCGGATTCGGTGGAAGAGACATTTGAAGCCGTCAAACAAACCGCGCTCATACAAAAAAGCGGTGGCGGCATCGGTATCAATGTCTCACGCATCCGCCCAAGGGGAGCCGCGGTCGGCGAGCATCTCAACACCGCAGGTGGACCTGTAGCGTTAATTCACGTTTTCGCCGGGGCGGCGGATTATATTCGCCAAGGTGGGGTTCGTCGGGGTTGTAATTCGGTGATTATGTCGGTTGACCACCCTGACATTATGGAGTTCATCAAGGCTAAGAACGACCCGGAAGTATTGACCAATTTTTACAACTCCATCCTGATTACCGACGACTTCATGGATCGCGTCAGGTCCGGCGCCGACTATCCGCTTATCGACCCGAACAGCGGAAAGACCACCGGCCGGCTCTCCGCCAGGGGGGTCTTCGAGCGAATCATAGATCAAGCGTGGCATACCGGAGATCCCGGTTTAGTGTTCGCCGACCGGATCAACCGGGATAATCCCACCCCCCTCCTCGGCCGGCTGGAGACTATCACCGGATGTGGTGAGCAAGCGTTATTGCCGCATGAATCATGCAATCTGGGTTCCATAAATCTGGTCAGGATGCTCAAGGATGAGGGTAACGGATTAGAAGTCGATTTCGATCAACTTGCCAGGATCGTGCCGCTGGCGATAAGGTTCCTCGACAATGTGATCGATGTCAACAAGTTCCCCGTACCTGCCATTGAAGCCGCCACAAAACGCACCCGCAAGATCGGCCTGGGGGTCATGGGTTTCGCCGATATGCTGGTCATGCTTGGTATTCCTTACAACTCAACCAGGGCTATTGCCGTGGCTGAGGAGATCATGGAGTTCATTGGCAATCACGCTCGGGAAGCTTCTCACAGGTTAGGCCTGGAGCGCGGCTCGTATCCCGCATGGCAGGGAAGCACCCATCAAACAAAGGGCATTTCCATGCGAAACGCTTCCTGCACGACTATCGCCCCTACCGGTACCTTATCGATTATCGCCGGGGTTTCATCCGGTATCGAACCCAACTTCGCCGCGGTTTTCGTCAGGAACATTCTCGACGGCGAGAACCTGCTTGAGATTAACCCTCAGTTTGAACGGATAGGCCGGGAACGCGGGTTCTTCAAACAGGAACTCCTGGAGACACTCGTATCCTGCAACCACCTCCATAACCGCGATGAGGTGCCGGAGGATGTGAGGCGGATTTTCGTGACCGCGCACCAGGTTTCGCCGGAATGGCATGTGAGAATTCAAGCCGCGTTCCAGCGGCACACCGACAACGCCGTCAGCAAAACGGTGAACTTCCCGCACAGCGCAACCAGGGAAGATATCGCCCGGGTGTTCATGAGCGCGTTCGAGCAGGGATTAAAAGGTATCACCGTTTATCGGGATGAAAGCCGTGAGTTACAACCGCTATGCACCAGTCAGACAGGGCTTGAACTTATCGGCAAATTATTCAGAGACCAGACAACCTAAAGGGAGATTGATGAAAGTACTATTAGTTAATCCAGCCAGACTTGCACCTGCGGACAGGAAGTATGTCACTCTGCCGTACGGCCTTCTATATATCGCAGCTGTCCTCGAGAAGGCAGGTCACGATGTCAAAATATACGATTGCAATATCGATTCTCGGCAGCCGTCCGACTTTACCGAGTTAGTAGAATCCCCGTACGTGGTGTAAATTCCTGGAGTTGAAAAAGCAGGCCATTGTGTGGTTTCTTGAAAGCAAATAACAACAAAGACTTTCAGGAGGTAACCACGACAATGGCCAAAGACAGGATGACACTTTTGGAAT